>NZ_FMUF01000047.1:0-1504 GCF_900100985.1 Nitrosospira sp. Nsp1 | reverse complement strand
CAATACTGTTCGGTTAGTTTGGATTCGCAGATCGCTGTCGCAATGATAGCGGTTTAGGTTCGAGCATACTAACGACGCAGTCAATGTGCTGTCGTCGCGGATAATGATGATCGTGCGAAGCGTAGGGCGAGTTTCTGCGTTTAACCTGACGTGGCGCACGCTGATTGAGGGTGCGCACGGCGCGCAGCCGTGAGGCTGCGGCAAGAAGTTCATGAAACCATCGTCTTCGACATCTTGGTCGCTCTGGGGGGGAAGGCCCCGGAGTGGGGCTGGGTACGGCGCAAGAGCTGGACGTGCGCCGTAAAGGATAGCTGCGCGTGCAAGAGTTGGTGTTCGCTGGCAACTTGGTGCATGAGCCAACGCACTGCGTAATGCGCGAGCACCCAGCCATAGAACTCTTGCCGCACAAGCTCAGCGGTTTTCGAGCGCAGTACACGGCGCTTTTGCTGTAGATGCGTCTTGAGTTCATCGAAGACAGCCTCGACCTGCCAGCGTTCATGATAGAGCTTCGCCAGTTCCAGTGCAGGTGCGGTGGTGGCATCGAGCAGGCTGCTCAATAAGCGATAACGTGTTGACCCACCTTCGAGTTGAGGCAATTCGTATTCGATCACACGCACCTCAATCGCCCCTTCATTCTTCCGGCGCGCCTTGGCGCTGGGATAAATCGCGCTCAAGTAGGAACCATCCGCCAGCACTTTAACGACCGGCAGTAGCCGATTGTCCGCGCAACGCCATAGCAACTCGGCGCCGGTCTGTCGTGCCTCTTGCCAATAGCGGTAGCCGTTAAAGCCCCGGTCAGCCAAGCACAGCATACCGGGAGTCAGGCTCGCGAGAAGTCCTTGGCATACTTCCCATTCGCTGGCGCGATAGGGGCCAATGTTGGCACTAATGATTGCATGCGTTGCACATTCCACGAGCACGGCACATTGTGCCTGCGGGTAGCCTGCATGACCCGTGCGGCTGCCGGGGTAGCCAAACTGCTTGACGTTATCCTCCTCGTCGGGTACCTCGAAATTGCTGCCATCAATCGCCACGAGCCGCAAATCCGCGTAGAACGCGGCTTGGTGTATGTCTGGGCTGGCCAACGGTACACAGGCGCGCATCATCAGTGCGCGCAACGGCGCGTGTCCTATCTTGCTGCGTAATTCGCTGATTGACGATTTAGCCACTGGTGCCGGCAAGGGGCTGGACCGTGCCCAGGCCAGACCCTGGGCAATGACAGCGAATACTGCCTCGTAGGCCGCTTCGGGGTAGAGACTGAGCGCCATGCAATAGTAGACTCCCGCAACAGCCGGAAAACTGCGTATTCGCTGGCTGTTGCAGCCGTGTTTATCGAGAATTTGGTGAATATGTTCAGCCGGATAAACCCGAGCCAGAAGACTGGCGCTCAGGTAGTCACTCAACCGAGCCCCAGCTCCCAGAACTGCTTTGGTTCGTGCCATCTCCGCTCCCATGAGGACAATGGCTAAAGTGTAACTGATATTTATTTATCCGAACAGTATTG
>NZ_FMUF01000044.1:0-2490 GCF_900100985.1 Nitrosospira sp. Nsp1 | reverse complement strand
GGCGGGATTGCAGCACAAATCATCACCCGCTACTCCAACCTGACCGACGTCGTCTGGAATGGCCAAAGCAAAGTCATCCTCAACAACCGGATCGTACCGTAACCTGAAAGACCGGCTGAATCCAAATTCAGCCGGTCTTTTTGCTTTGGCACCACCCGGACCTGAGGAAAACCCTGAGGAATCCTGAGGAACCTTGGGTCGCCCTGCCGCCGCAACCCGACAGCAGAGCGGCCCGCCACCGCCGCCGCGGCGAACAAAGGCCCAGCCCAAAAAAAACAAGCTGGGGCGGAAACAGGACAAGCAGCAACAAGCAACACGCAACAGCAACACATCATTCACGTATTAAGATCGTAGACATTTGAGGGGAGGGTGCGATGAGCAGAACCGATGAAATACTGAAGGCGGCCAAGATGCCGCCGGAAGCAGTAAAAATGTCCAGGATGATAGACGCGGTGTATTTCCCGATTCTATGTATCCTACTGGTTGGAACCTACCACATGCACTTCATGCTGCTGGCAGGCGACTGGGACTTCTGGCTGGACTGGAAAGACCGCCAATGGTGGCCGGTAGTGACCCCCATCGTGGGCATCACCTATTGCGCCGCCATCATGTACTACCTGTGGGTCAACTACCGGCTGCCCTTTGGCGCCACCCTCTGCGTCGTCTGCCTGCTGACCGGCGAATGGCTGACCCGCTACTGGGGCTTCTACTGGTGGTCGCACTACCCCATCAGCTTCGTCTTCCCCTCCACCATGATACCGGGCGCACTCGTCATGGACACCGTCATGCTGCTCACCCGCAACTGGATGATCACAGCCCTGGTTGGTGGCGGCGCATTCGGCCTCCTGTTCTACCCGGGTAACTGGCCCATCTTTGGCCCCACCCACCTGCCGCTGGTAGCCGAAGGCGTACTGCTGTCCGTTGCCGACTACACCGGCTTCCTGTACGTTCGCACCGGCACCCCCGAGTACGTACGCAACATCGAACAAGGCTCACTGAGAACCTTTGGCGGCCACACCACCGTCATCGCCTCATTCTTTGCCGCCTTCGTCTCCATGCTCATGTTCTGCCTCTGGTGGTACTTCGGCAAACTTTACTGCACCGCATTCTTCTACGTCAAAGGTGCCCGTGGCCGCGTCACCATGAAAAACGACGTCACCGCATTTGGCGAAGAAGGCTTTCCCGAGGGGATCAAATAATGGAATTCAACAACCTCATCAAGCGCGGCCTGACCGGCCTGTGCGGCATGGCAGCCCTGGGCATGACCTTCATGCTCGACGTCACCCCGGCCCAGGCCCACGGCGAACGGTCCCAGGAACCCTTCCTGCGCATGCGTACCATCCAGTGGTATGACATGAAATGGGGACCTGAGACCACCAAAGTGAACGACCTGGCCAGCATGACCGGCAAATTTCACCTGGCCGAAGACTGGCCGCGTGCCGTTGGCAAACCGGGCCGCGCCTTCTTCAACGTCGGCAGCCCCAGCCCCGTGTTCGTACGCCTCTCCACCAAGCTGAACGGCGAACCGACCATGATTGCAGGCCCGCTCGAAATCGGACGCGACTACGCCTTCGAAGTCAGGCTCAAAGCCCGCATCCCTGGCCGCCATCACATGCACGCCATGCTGAACATCAAGGATGCAGGCCCGATTGCCGGCCCCGCCGCCTGGATGAACATCACCGGCAGCTGGGATGACTTCACCAACCCCGTCAAATTGCTGACAGGCGAGACCATCGATACCGAAACCTTCAACCTGGGCAACGGCCTCTTCTGGCACGCCCTGTGGATGGGACTGGGCATCTTCTGGATCGGCTACTACGTTGCCCGGCCCATGTTCCTGCCGCGCAGCCGCGTACTGCTGGCCTACGGCGACGAACTGCTGCTGGACCCGATGGACACCAAAGTGGCCTGGATCGTACTGCTTGCCACCATTGGACTGGTATGGGGCGGCTACCGTTACACCGAAAACAAGCATCCCTACACCGTGCCCATCCAGGCGGGTGAATCCAAGGTTGCGCCGTTGCCGGTGAAACCCAACCCCATCTCCATCAAAGTGACCCACGCCAACTACGACGTACCGGGGCGGGCACTGCGGGTTACCATGAGCGTCACCAACAGCGGCGATAGCGCCTACCGCATTGGCGAATTCACCACGGCCGGGATCCGGTTCATCAACAAAGTGGGCTTGAAGCACATGGACCGCAACTATCCGAAGGAACTCGTGGCCACCGGCTTATCGTTTGACAACGAGACCCCGATACAGCCGGGCGAGACCCGCGAAGTGAAGATGGAAGCGAAAGACGCACTGTGGGAAGTACAGCGGCTCATGGCCTTGCTGGGCGACCCGGAAAGCCGATTTGGCGGATTGCTCATGACATGGAGCGATAGTGGCGATCGCAACATCAACAGCATAGCGGGCGCCGTCATACCGGTCTTCACCAAGCTCTAAGCCGCATGGGACGCAAGGCCTAGCCCCGTCCCGCAAGGCAT
>NZ_FMUF01000011.1:0-104818 GCF_900100985.1 Nitrosospira sp. Nsp1 | reverse complement strand
GTCAGCTGCTTGAGTATCCCGTTCTCACCAAGCAGGTCTTCCGGTTTCTGGTAATCAGCCAGCAATCGATCGATCAGGTCGGGCTCTACTATTTTGCGTTTGGTCATCGTTCTTCCTTATGGATGACAGTCTCCTGTCTAATGACCGATTACACAAAATTATTTACACCCCCGATTCGTCATTCCAAGCTTGACCTGGAATGACGAATCATATTATCTCCATCTCTCGCCGCGCTCGTACTATCAGTAACCCTTCGAACGCATGCATGAAGCATAAGCTGCCTGGTACTGCGCGTCGTGCGACTTGGTTTCGTTGAGCCCGTATAGGCTTCCTCCCGCCACACCTGTTATCCCACCGATGGCAGCTCCCTTCCCCGCGCCGCTGCCTCCACCCGCGATCGCACCGCCCGCCGCGCCTATCGCCGCGCCGATAGCGGCGCCCAGCGCTGCGTTCTTGACCACTTCCTCGGTTTTGCTGTTCACCTGCTCAGTCGCATACTTATTGCACGCTTCCATGACGGACTGCGAAGGGTACGCTGGTTGGGGAGTGTACCCCGCTGGCGGGGAATAGGATGGGGGTGGCGGGATAGCGCCCGAAGTGTTCCTGCTTGACTTCGCAACGCGGGTATTCCGCTGAGGCTCGACCGACGCCACCTCTTCGGCCAGCTTCGCCGGCGTGCCCGATTTTGTCGAGTCTTCTACCCCAACGGTTGGAGACGCATCAACTGCCTCTTGAGAATCAGGCACCTCAGTCTTGGAATCCCGTCCCGTGACAAGCAGTGTGGCGGCAACGGTTGCGCCGACCAGCAGTATTCCAATCGTCGCGAATTTCCAATAATTAACGGATTCGTTTGACATCGTAGCTCCTTCTGAAATTTATTGCTTTTGTCCTTAATCTTGCATGCATCTATTCAACCACCGCCTTCCCGCCTACTCAGTGAGACCCGTGCTTGCCGCCTTTCCCGTTTTTATTGCCATCGCCGTTTTTGCCCTTGTTGTTCTTATCACTTTTGTCCTTTGCCGTATGCTCATGACCCTTGTGCTTACCTTCTCCACGATTCTGGTCTTTGCCTCCCGCTTCATGCCCATGATGATCCTGATTCCTCAAGTCGGAACGCTCCTGCCCCTTCGTTGCCCCGGAAGACCATTGCGCGTTCGAGTTCTCGGTACCCTGCTGACCCATGTGTTCGGAAGCCATTCCACCCGACTTCGCATGTTGACCAGCATCAGTCATTCCATGATGACCATCATGGTGCCCGCCGCCGTTTTCCCGCGCTATCGCCGTATTGCCATATACCAGAACAATACCCACCAACAATACCGACAAACCTTTATACATGTCCGATCTCCTCTTGTGTTTATTAACTATTTATATTGATGACAGTTTTATCCGACAATCGGCTCACGAATGCAGGAATGTATCCTCTTCAAACTCATTTCGATTCTTTCAATCTTTACTGACTTTGGTACCCCTGACTATTGGACTAAAGTACAACCAGCAGTGCATGAGTAATCAGAGCCATCCATCTCGATTACCTATTCGCAATAACGCAGATCGGCTTCATCCGTTTACGTCGAATACTTATTTGTGAATTTTTTGTGAAGTTTATGTAACTATACGACAACCGATTGCCTATTGATGCGTTATATCGATTAACGGCAATAAATTGCCTTGGCTGTGGTTCTTTATCAACTGTGATCCTCAATCGAGGAAATGGAGACTTTCATGACAAAAATAAAACTTGCCTGCATCGCTCTTATCATGCTTGGAATGGCCCCCGCCAGTTCAGTTTGGGCGGGAAGAGGCCATGGCCACGGTCACAATAACCACGGTCACCACCGCAATCATCACGGCCATAATCACCATCACAACCATGGAGGGGGTAATGGAGGATATGGACTCGCAATAGGGATGGGATTGTTAGGTTATGGCCTGGGCTATCTGAGTAATAGACCCTCCTACCCACCCCAATATGGCTATCCATCCGCCGGCTACGCGCCGGGCTATGGATATGCCCCCGTTATCGTTCCTCCCGCACCGCCGGTTTATATCCAGCAGAGATGGTGATAAAGAGAACTCGCTGTCCTTGATCAAACACAAACACTACTGGGGTATGGAGACGTAAATGGGAAAAATGAAATTGATGTGCGCGGCACTTATGCTGCTCGGGTCGGTTCCATTAGCATCGGCGGGCAGAGGGCATGGTCACCATGGCCATCACAATCACGGGCACCACCATCACCGCCATGGAGGAGGTTATGGAGGATATGGGCTGGCGTTAGGAATGGGATTATTGGGCTATGGCCTAGGCTACTATGGCAACAGGGCGCCTTATTATCCACCTTCGTATGGCTACGGAAACCAATATGGCTATCCTCCTGTCGGGTACGCGCCTAATTACGGATATGCGCAGCCTTATGGGTATGCCCCTGCCGTTGTGGCTCCCCCCGCTCCATCCGTTTACATTCAACAGCAGGAGGTCGTGCAGGTCCAGCCACAAGCTCAAGCTGCCAACTATTGGCACTACTGCCGAAACCCGGAAGGGTATTATCCCTACGTGAAAAAATGCCCGGGCGGGTGGCTACAAGTCGCGCCCGAGCCCAGCCAATAAAACCTAAATCCAGCAGTTGACCGCTTTTTGGCTCATTTGCCAACTAAGCGCTATGATGGAAAAGGATTTTTCATACTCCGTGAGCCTCACCTTTTTGGTGAGCTCGCTACGAGGCGGATTTAAGTTAAAGGTACTGCCAAGATGCGCAAAATACCTGGATTATTCGCTCTGCTCGTCACATTCGCGCTCATCGGTTGTACGAGCATGCCGACTGGGCCCAGCCTGATGGCGTTGCCAGGCTCCGGCAGAAGCTTCGAGCAATTTCGCTACGACGATTACTATTGCAGGGAATTCGCTAATGAACAAATCGGTGGCATGGGTCCGAATCAGGCATCGATATCCAGTGGAGCAGGCAGCGCCGCGATAGGGGCGGCGCTAGGGGCGGCAGCAGGCGCGGCTTTGGGCGGCGGACGCGGCGCAGCTATCGGGGCCGGTACTGGTCTGGTGGCTGGAGGCCTGGCTGGAACCCGCACCGCCGGGGCCTCGGGATACGCCAGCCAACAGCGCTACGACAATGGCTACATACAATGCATGTATGGAAAAGGCCATCGCGTCCCCGTACAGGGCCAGGTCACCAATGACCCATATACAAATGGCGGCAGCCAATACATGGGTACGCCTTACCCATCTTATTCCCCCGCCAGAAGCATACGGCGGAGTTCGGTAGTTCCGCCTCCTCCGCCACCGCCTCCGGGCATCCCTCCACCGCCGCCCCCGCGCTAAGCTGCATTACCCCGGACCAGGGGAAGCTGAACGGACATAACCTCTCATAACAGCTTTGCAACCCCCATTTTCCCGGCAAACTACCGGGAATTTGCTTTAATGAGGGTATGAAACGCCGCTTCGCTTTTGGCGCACTCCTGTTTTTCTGCTGTGTTTTCCCGTCCCAAGGCGGGGAATTCGAAGGGTTGCGCCATAAAATGATGGAGGAGGTGCTGGCCACATCCGGCAATTCCCCCCCGGGTCCCAGTGTCATGGCAGCAATGGAAAAGGTGCAGCGCCATCGTTTCGTGGCTGCCTGGCTAACTCCTTTTGCCTATCTCAATCGTCCTCTTCCCATCGGCTACGGCCAGACAATTTCACAGCCCCTCATCGTCGCACACATGACTGACCTGCTGAAAGTCAAGGAGGACGACAAGGTACTAGAAATCGGTACTGGCTCAGGCTATCAGGCGGCGGTTCTTGCGGAAATAGCCGGCTCGGTTTACACCATTGAAATTATAGAACCGCTGGGAAAACAAGCGGACGTGCGGCTGAAATCCCTTGGCTACAACAACATAAAAACAAAAGTGGGCGACGGCTACTACGGCTGGCCGGAAGCGGCACCGTTCGACGCCATTATGGTGACGGCTGCCGCAAGTCATGTGCCGCCCCCTCTACTCAAGCAGCTAAAACCGGGCGGACGCATGGTGATCCCGCTCGGTACGCATTTTATGACCCAATATTTGATGCTGGTGGAGAAACAGGCGGACGGCTCGGTGACGACCCGCCAAATCGTGCCGGTCAGGTTCGTTCCGCTTGGCGGCGGACATTAGCCGTGAATGCGCCGCGTCCGCCCTTTGTTGCCATTGGGCTGCTTTCTGCCTGCGTACTGGCGTATGAGGTGCTGCTGACGCGCCTGTTCAGCATCGTGCTGTGGCATCACTTCGCCTATATGATCATCAGCGCGGCGATGCTGGGCTATGGGGCGAGTGGAACGGCGCTGACGTTGCTGAAGGAAAAAATCATTCCACACGTTGGAACAGTCTATGTCATGGCTGCTACAGGGATGGCTTTTCTGATGCCTGCGGCGTTTCTACTGACGCAACAGGTTCCGTTCAATCCGCTCGAACTGCTGTGGGATAAAACACAGCTAGCCAAGCTGCTCGCCATTTATCTGCTGATGATGCTGCCCTTCTTTTGCGGAGGGTTGGGTATTGGCCTCGTCTTGTGGCACTTCGGCAAAGAAGCAGGTCGCATCTATGCCTTTGATATCCTGGGCGCGGGGGTGGGCAGCCTGGGCGTTATCGGCGTGCTGTTTCTCGTGCCACCGAATAAGGTGCTCATCGTCCTTACGGCGCTGGCCCTTCTGGCTGCCGCCGTCGCCATCATCGAGCTGAAGGTGCGGCCGAAATGGCTGGCGGGCGTGCTTGCTGGATTGACTTCCCTGGTGGCTGTAGCGCTGCCCGGCGACTGGTTGCAAGTGCACATTTCGCCCTACAAGGATCTGAGCGAGGCATTGAATATTGCCGGAGCAAAGGTGATCGAGCAACGTTCCAGTCCGCTGGGACAGATCACCGTGGTGGAAAACACCCGTATTCCCTTCCGCCATGCGCCGGGGATGAGTCTCAACGCAACGGAAGAGCCACCGCCTCAGTTAGGCGTATTCGTGGATGGAGAAGGGCCGTCCGTGCTGACGCGGTTTGATGGCAACCTGGCGCCGCTGGCCTACCTCGACCAGTTTACGTCAGCACTGCCTTACCATGTGCTGGCACAGCCGCATGTACGGCCACAGGTACTGGTGCTGGGCGCAGGCGCCGGCAGCGACGTATTGCAGGCGCTCTACTTCCACGCAGCGTCTGTCGATGCGGTGGAACTCGATCGCAACGTCATCGATCTGGTTCGGCAACGCTTCCATGACTTTGCCGGTGATCTTTATGCCCAGCCTGGGGTGCACGTGCACGAAGGCGAGGCGCGCGGTTTCGCCAACGCCAGCCGGGAACACTACGACCTTGTGCAGGTGGCATTGCTGGATTCATTTGGTGTCGCCTCGGCAGGACTTTACGGCCTGAGCGAAAGCTATATCTACACGGTGGAGGCACTTCAGACCTACCTGAACCGCCTCCGACTCGGCGGCATATTAGCGATTACGCGCTGGCTGACCCTGCCGCCGCGCGACGCGCTGAAGCTGTTTGCCACGGCAGCGCTCGCTTTGGAGCGAAACGGCGTGCCCAACCCCGGCAGGCGGCTGGTGATGATACGCGGCTGGAAAACCGTTACCTTGCTGGTGAAAAACAGCGATTTCACAGCGAGCGAAATCGAGGCGGTCAAGGAATTCAGCCGCAAGCGTTCTTTCGACGTGGCCTACTATCCGGGGATGCGCGCCGATGAAGCAAACCGTTACAACGTTTTGGTGCAACCCTATTTCTTCGAGGGAGCGGTTGCACTGCTCGGCCCGCAGCGGCAGAACTTCATAGACCGATACAAATTCTATATCGAACCGGCAACTGATGACCGGCCTTTTTTTTTCCATTTCTTCAAGTGGAAAGCCGCCGCTGAATTATTTGCGCTACGCGAGCAGGGCGGCATGCCGCTTCTCGACTGGAGCTATCCGCTTCTGGTGACGGCTCTGATACAGGCATTTGTCGTCAGCGTTCTGCTGATCCTGGCGCCGCTGGCGATATCGCGATGCCGGCATATATTGCCCACCGCACGGGTGGCCCTGTATTTCCTCGCCATCGGCCTGGCTTTCATGTTCATCGAGATCGCCTTCATCCAGAAATTTGTTCTGTTCCTGGCTCACCCGCTATATGCCGTGGCGGTCGTGCTATGCGCGTTCCTGGTTTTCGCGGCGGTGGGAAGCTGGCTTGCCGGACGGTGGCAGAAGCGGGCGATGGGCAGCGGCTATCTGATCGTGGCGGTAATGGTCATGGGCGTCTTATCGCTACTCTATCTCGCTATCCTGCCGGGCCTGTTCCAGGCATTCATCCATTTGCCAGATATGGCAAAGATAGCTATTTCCGTGGTGCTGATCGCGCCGCTGGCGGTGTGCATGGGAATGCCTTTCCCCACGGGTATGATGCGACTGGCGGCCACTACCCAGGACGCCATTCCGTGGGCGTGGGCGATCAATGGTTTTGCTTCGGTGGTAGGGGCCGTCCTCGCGACCTTGCTGGCTATTCACCTTGGTTTTGCCATGGTGATTCTATTGGCTGTCGTGATCTACGGCTTGGCCGCTGTTGCGCTGAGGGGGTTTGCTTGAGCGAGCGACTCATCCCTTTGAGCGAGATCCGGGAGACACAGTTGAGCAAGGCAGGGGATATTGGGTTATTACAAACCCTGCTCAGCCTGGAAGGCTAAGCAGGGCAGGGTGAAAGAAACTATCTTCTGTTATCTCGAAATCGGAAGCCCGAATACCTGCTGATTTATAGGTGGATCATGAGCGGTCCGAACGCTCGACCCGCGAATCAATATTTTTCGGTAAATAAGATGCAATATCAAAACAGAACCAGCAATGCCTTCAAAGCGTTAACCGGTTATCACTATCGCAAGTTGTCGTGTATTTTTTCTGGTCATTTCTTTGCTAATACGACAGATGCCCTGCGAGAGAATTAGCGTGACTTGATATTCCCGTTTTCGTCCGAAATAACGACGTCTACCCGACGATTCAATTGTCGGCCTGCCTGGGTGTCGTTACCGGCGACTGGAAAGCTTTTTCCATAACCGCGCGTAGTGATGCGAGTGGAATCAATGCCCATATTCATCAACGTATCGCGGACCGCATTGGCGCGCCTTTCAGAAAGCTGCTGATTGTAGTTCTCGCTCCCGGTGCTGTCTGTGAACCCCTCGACAGCAACGTTGCGCTGGGGATTCTGTTTGAGTACGTCAGCAAGTTTTTGCAACTCTCGAACGCCACCCGATTTGAGCTCCGCACGATTAGTATCGAACAGCACATCGCCGAGAGTAATGACCGTACCCCGGTCTGATTTTTTTGCATTCAGCTCTTTAAGCTGCGATTCAAGCGTGCTTGCCCGCATTTCGGCGCTCTGTGCCTGCTGCTGAGCCTTTTCCGCCTCTTCTGTTCTCGCAGAAAGACGAATTTTATTGCGCTCGGCATCGGCGGCGGACACATCTGCTTCAGCAGCTTTGCGCTTTGCGGTTTCCTGCGCTATTGAAACTTGCTGTTGTGCCAGATAAGCCAGATGATCCACTTTGGCAGCATCTTTTCCTTTCTTCCAGGCATTGTCGGCTTGTGCCAACGTGTCGCCTGCCTGCTTCAGTTCCAAAGGCGCGAGATTTGTAACTTCAGGGTCGCTCTGGGCACTGCGATAGCTGCTACGGGCGCTATCCAGAAGTGCGTTTGGTGTCGAGCCGCAGCCCGCCAGCGCTGCGATAACCATAAACGAGATGGTTAAATAGCCATTTTTCTTCATGAGCGTATCTCCTCCAGGTAATTACTTTAATTTGCGGTTCATTTCGTTTTGTAGTGTTTGATCGCTTTCCTTCAATGCGTCTGATGCTTGCTGTGCTTTCGCCGCGCGCGCTTTAGCGCTTGCTAATTGCGCATTTGTTTGCGCGTTTTCACCTAGCTTTATGGCACGTTTGTAGTCATCGTCCATCGCTGCCTTTTCTGCATCCTCCAGATTTTCCTGGGCGGTTTTCAATTCCACCGGAGCAAATTCTGGCGCCCCGGCGCTTACCGCGTCGGCAACCGCCGTTTTTGCGACCGCAAGTTGAGCCGCCATATCTTTCTTTTCCGTGGTTGCGCAACCTGCTGCGAATACAGCGGCAAGAACCATTACGCTCATCATTTGATACCATTTATATTTCGAAAAGTCTTTCATCGCTCACCTCCTAAAGATCAATAGAATCTAATTAACAGGACTACTGATGAGTTTATGGAGAAAGTTTTAAATAATCGGTCTGTTAGCGCACGTAGCTGCTAAATGTCGCATATGAGCCAGATGATTAAATGGACCGACCAACCTGGTTAGCGAAAACGACCTCTTTCTTCTCCACAATTGCTGTGGATAAGTTTGTGGGTAACCTCTGGACACGAGAGGTAAGTCATCTTTCTGTAACGTTATTTACTCAGTTGACCTTTTTTTAAACTAAAAAAATGCGATAGCATTATCAGGCACTTAGATGGAAAGCCAGCGTTCATGCCACTTTCCACGGAGTTATTGTGGGCATTTGTGTGGATTGCGTTACAGATGTGGATTACTGCAAAATGTCAATAGTCTTTGTTGATAGTACTTTCGGATTTCTGTAGATATTGGAGCAAACCGGAATTCAAGTTTGTGCTAACGCAAGCCGGTCTGTGAGCGGCAGCGGGTTCGAATATAATTGATGCGCGTGGCGTTAGAAGATGGGAATATGGCCAACATTCAGGCTACCTGGGCCTCTGCGACTGCCAGAATCATGCGACATGTGCGGGCCAAGATGTAGGAATTTGGGGGCGTACTCTTCCTACTGAATCACGCGTGGATGGCCGCCTCTCTTCAATGCGTAAATGGCCTCTTCCCTGCTTCCTACGGTAATATCAGCCGGACAGAAGAAATATCTGGAAAGTGCCCGTTGCGCATAGTGCTGTGATACATCTTCGAGTTCCTCCCATTTTGATACCCGTGCCCGTACCCACGTCATGTCGTCACGGGCTATGGCGTATAGCCTTTTTGCGGTACCCCGTAATTTAAATATCAATACTTCCGCTCTCACGTTCTCTCCAGCACCATCGAGCGCACACTGCATGCCTTCGTAGCTTATGTTTGTCGCACCTTGGGGGGATTTGATTACCAACGTGTAGCGCACGATATTGTCTTTTCCCACAACGATGGAAGGAGCGTCAATATAGTGAAGGTTATCGCTGGCAGGGCCGGCGTCAAAAGGCAACAGATTCTCAACTTCAGGGTAGGCGGGCAGTTGCACCTGCAGCTCAGTCCAGCTTTTGCCGCCATCAAATTCACTATCGAATCCCTTCAACGCTTTCTGGGGAGCGCACGTAGCAAGCGGCAGGAAGCATAGCAACAACAAAATTCTTTTCATGACAAAGTCTTAAGGATACTGCGAAACATTGTTCAAACTTCTGTTGCAGATTTTGAGAATGAGGAGGATTGGTCGACGCTTTTGCTTCAGGGATTGGAATACATAGGCCCAACTTCAGGATACTCGCCCGCGATTGATCGGGAGAACGAATCAAGGAAGAGATTTAGAACAAGGAGGAGAACTCTTCTGCTTTATTGGCCTTATCCAGTTGGCGATTGACCACCAGAGAACCGCTTGTTGGCTATAGTTACCAGATTTGTCCGAATCGGCAAGCCAACAAATAAAGGCTTGCAGCGATTCAAGTACTTTTCATTTTAAAACCGGGTTGGTACCGCCGGTTAGCCTCGATACACCAAACATCAGAAAATCGGCGATATCTTTCACTCTTCGCCGTCACTCGATTTGTTCAGCGCAAGAGCGAGTCAGATAGCGGGTGTCGGTTTCTTTTTAGGCTTCTTTGCTTCTTTGTTTTTCTTTTGCTGACCTTTTGCCATGATGTTCTCCTCGCATCGATGATGCTCACATAGTGATAAATACAATCACTCGATAGCTAACCGGTTTCTACCTGGATCGTCATTACTTTGCCGCAGTTGACCACAGTTTTCAAGTCTGACTTGAACCATTTTATACTTATATGGCGTTGCTGGCGGTCGAATATTGACCGACGCTAGCACTTGATCAAAGGCGCTGAATTTATCGCGCCTGGCTGAACTGCTCGCGCAAGCTTTCCACCGCATTGGGCTCGCCACGAACCCGAAAGAAGGTGCCCTCATTGTCCGAGTACTCCTCCAGCACCTGACAGCTTGCGTAGATTCCCCCGCGTAGTTGCTGTGCCGACCAGGGGAGAAAAAGCTCGGCCTCGACCAGATCCTGCTGGAAAAACGCGATGATCGTCTGGCGGAGCTTCGCGACGTCGTCAGGGCGGCGTGCACTCATTACAACGCAATCCGGGTACTGTGTTCGTAGGGCCGCTTCGCGTTCAGCTTGCGCCGCTGCGTCGCCGACGTGGTCGATCTTGTTGAAGATGCGGATGCGCGGCACGACATTCGCACCGATCTCCTCAAGCACGCCATCGGTGACCTCAAGCTGGCGCTCAAACCCAGGATCGCTCGCATCGATGACGTGGAGCAGCAGGGATGCATCCAGCGCTTCGTCCAGCGTTGATTTGAACGAGGCCACGAGCCCGTGCGGCAAGTTCTTTATGAAACCGACCGTGTCACTGACGAGCACGCGTGGCATGCTCTCCGGGTAGAGGGCACGCACGGTGGTATCAAGCGTAGCGAAGAGCTTATTCGCAACCAGCACCTCGCTTCCCGTGAGAGCCCGCATCAAGGTGGACTTGCCGGCGTTTGTATAGCCGACGAGCGCCACGCCAGCGAACCCTTGACGCTTTTGCCGCCGGACACGCTGCGTCTTGCGCTCGACATCCATCGCGACGATTTCCTGTTGAAGTTCTGCGATGCGATCACGGATCTTGCGTCGGTCCAATTCAGTGTGCGATTCACCCCCGCCGCGGCCGCCGACACCGCTGCGCTGCCGCCCTTGCGGCCCCGCAAGCTTCGCCGCCTCGCGCAGGCGCGGCGCCATGTATCCTAGGCGCGCAATCTCCACCTGAGCCTGCGCAGCACGAGAGCGGGCGTTGCGATGAAAAATTTCGAGGATGACCATAGTGCGGTCCATTACCTTGCAGCCGACCTCCTTTTCAAGGTTGCGCGCCTGCGATGGTGAAATCTCATGGTCGACCAAGATGACATCGGTAGCCCGGCTATCAGGGCCAGCGGCTATTTCCTCGAACTCGGCGGGTTCGTTGTTCACGAAGCTGCGTATCTCCTGCCGCTTACCGGCACCAAGATATCCTGTTACGTCGAAACTTGAGCGCTTCTGCACGAATGTGCGGACGACCTCGTACCCCAGTGTTCTTGCAAGTTCGCGCAGCTCGCTCAGCGACGCTTCGAACTCGCTATCGCTCACGCTCGGCAGTTGTACAGCCGCCACGACGGCGTATTTGGATTTCTCTTCAACTTCTTTTTGCATTAGGGGATTGCATATCTTGAGTGGGCGAATTCGGATAGTACCTGCAAATGTGATAGCCGCCGTACTAAGTATGCAATTTACAACCATTCTTGTTACTGCCGGTTGATAGAGATTATCGGATAACTTGGAAAAAACTGTCTTCCCTACATAAATGCGAGCCCAATAAGTTAAAAAGACCGGTCGATCTTCGCGATTCCTCAAACTGGAGCTCGGCTATAATAGACTTGCATCAGATGGGTCCTTCATCCTTGGAGTACTGTCAATAACTGTACGGTAAGCAACGGATACATTACTAGCGATAACCGAGCAAGAGTAAACAACCCAATATCCCTACTTATAGATCGGTGTACCAAAGTCCAATTGGTTGGACTATCAATACCGGTAAAATTACGGTAGAGGTCCGTTTCAGCTTAAGTAATTCAGATCAACTCTCCTTTTCTTGAATTTTTACAAAATATCATTGTTAAAATGATATTCGGTTAGTAATTTGGCATATCAAACAAACTAAAAGAATTCGGTTTTTAATAACGGTTTCCCTAGAGAGGGCTCTCACTTGAATTCCATTCTCGCGCTCATCAATTCGACTGAGTTTGTAGTTGCAATAAACAGTGTTTTTTTTATCGGCATTTCGTATGTCTGGATAAAGGCGAGAAAAGCGGTTTTGCGTGGGAGGCAGGGAGCGTTTGTTGAGTACGCCCCCTCGCTAATGACATCGCTCGGTATTCTCGGAACATTCTTGGGCATCGTTATAGGGTTACTACTATTTGATCCTACCGATATTGATAAGAGCATCGAAAGCCTGTTGGGAGGCCTAAAAACAGCGTTTATTACCAGCTTGATTGGAATGGGTGCAACGATAACGTTTAAATGGTGGCACACACACTACCTTGCAGCTCAACAATCGGTTTTATCAGAAGCAGTCATAGAAGAGGTTGGCCCGTCGGAGATATACACTTTATTAAATAAACAATGCCAAGCCACGGAATCATTGGTACGGGCGATAGGAGGCGATAACGAACGTTCTATCATAGGTCAACTACAGATGTTGCGCACAGACATAACCGATTTCAGGTCAGTTGTGTCAAGACGGCAAGAGTCTTTTGAGGAAAAGCTTTGGTCCAAACTTCAAGAGTTCGCCGAGATGCTGTCCAAGTCAGCCACAGAACAAGTAATCGAAGCCCTTAGACAAGTAATTATTGATTTCAACCAACGTTTAACCGAACAATTCGGTGAAAATTTCAAGCGCCTTGATGAATCAGTTAAAAAATTAGTCGACTGGCAGGCCCAGTACATGAAACAAATGGAAGAAATGACGGCTTTATATTCGCAGGGTGTTGCATCGATAGATTTAACACGCGTGGCTGTAGAAGGAATTCGCCAAGAAACCTCACGTATACCGGTAGACATGCAATTTCTTGGGGAAGTCCTCCAAGTGAACCAGCATCAGATAAGAGAGTTGACTAATCATCTGGATGTGTTTGTGAAAATGCGCGATCAGGCGATAACTGCAGTACCAACGATTCAACTACAGCTTCAAGAAGTAGGTAATCAAATGAAGGCTGGGGCAGAGCAAATGCGATTGGTATTACTTGAGGGAGCGACTGATTTTAAAGACTCTGTAACTGGGATTAATCAGTCTCTCGTGAAAACCGGTAATGAGATTTCCACTCATTCGGAGTCTATTTCTGAAGAATTAACTAATTCGTTAGATTTGCTAGCTCTCAATACTGAACGGATTCAGACTGGAATAACCAGCACAATAGCAACGACTATGGACTCAGTCGAAGATCACACAAGAAAAATTTTGAACTCTACAGGCGAGGTTGTGAATTCACTAGTAAATAGTGTACGAGATAGTTCAGAAAATACCCTGGATGGGGTGGAAAAATCCAGGCAAACGATGATGACAAGCCTAGAGACAATAAACGAGACGATAATTCGAAGCGCTGAAAAATCTTTAGGTGGTGTGGAAAAGCAAGTACAGGAGGCCGTTGCTAGAACGGGTGAAGCTGTAAATGTCCAGTTACGTGCGGTTGATGAAGCATTAGAACGTCAATTAAATATCGCATTAGAGCAACTAGGTAGCGCACTAGCAACAATTGCTAAGCACTTAATTGACACATACCAACAGAAAGCCCAAAAAGCAAACGTCTTTAGCTGAAGAATAATCAAAAAAATCAGGTATGGAAAAAATATTTGGTAGACCTGCAAAACATCGAGAGCATGAAACGTCAGATCATTGGATGAGTGTGTCTGACTTAATGTCGGGTCTCATGATTGTATTTCTTTTTATCAGCATCGCATTGATGCGTCATGCCTTAATCGAAAGAGACAAGATTAAAGAAGTAGCCATCACCTATCAAAATACTCAGGGGGCTTTGTTTGACGCATTAATCACCGAGTTTGAAAAAGACCTGGGAAAGTGGAATGCTGAGATTGATAAAAACACCCTTTCATTTAAGTTTAAATCACCAGATATTTTGTTTGGCGTCGGATCATTTGAGCTTAAACCGCTATTTCGCGATGTTCTCGCCGATTTCTTTCCGCGCTATATGAAAGTGCTGAACGGGTTCAAAAGTTCGATTGATGAGGTACGAATTGAGGGACATACCAGCTCAAATTGGAGCGAGGGATCAACTTCCGAAGAGGCTTATTTTCGCAACATGGAGCTATCACAAGCGAGAACCCGATCTGTACTCTTCTATACCCAAAAATTGCCAGCGGTAACGAACGACAGAGAGTGGATTAAAAAGAATATTGCAGCTGTTGGGTTTTCATCAAGTCGGCTAATTTTAGACGCAACGGGCGCGGAAGACCCGGAAAAGTCAAGACGAGTGACATTTAGAGTGATAACGAATGCAGAAACGCAGATAAGAAAAATTATCGAGGATTAGCCAGTGCGACTAGCCTTTGATTTTGCATCCCTTTGGGCTCAAGTAGATCGCCTAGATGTTGAGCCTGAGCCTTTTAGTCTTAAGGCCCTCACTTTAGGGGCAATTGATGTTGAATTGAGTGGTAAAGGAATTGTCGTTGACCTTGACGCCATTCAAAACATCGCGGGGCTGATGGGCTATGAAGGACGACAAATTCTTCTATATATTCCCGATCAGGGAAACAAAATTCAAGCTGTCCTTGAAGGTGATGTAGATGCGGGGAAAAAATTTCATGTGGCTCATTGTCAGACCCTTAAAAGAATGAAAAAGCAGGATCGATATGAACGCTATGTCGCAACGACAAATACTTCTGGAGTTTTCGATCTAATTGGTATCGATTATTTTTCTAATGTTGAGATAACAGGGAGCGCGAAACTTTTCATCTGCCAACATTGTTTGAATATGTTGAACTACAAGCAATCCAAAGTTAAAAAGGTGGCATTGAAAGTTAGAGATAATTTCAATATCGAGGAGTTTTTTGAAACGTATAGTTCCTGCTTCCCCTATCTCCCATCGAGAACTCACGTTCGCCCAGGTGATAGCTCTTACAGTGAAAATTGGGAGCAAATATCTTTAACCATAAGAAATGCAGTCAATTGGCATTGCGAAAAATGCAATGTTAACTTACGAGCTCATAAAAATCTTCTGCATGTTCATCATATTGATGGAGTGAAAAGCAACAATAATAGATTGAACCTCCGCGCTCTATGTAAAGCTTGTCATCGCGCAGAGCCCCATCATCAAACTATGTATATGCCCAGAAAGGAAATGAAGCTGATTAATAGCTTACGGAGAGAACAGGGGGTATTGAAAAAGGATTGGCCTTTAGTAATGAGATATGCAGACCCTGCAACCCATGGACTATTAGGGTTTATTCAACAGGCTGGGTGGCCGGCACCTGAAGTTGAATTTCAATATGACGTAAAGAATTGCTGGTACATTGATTTGGCTTGGACAAGCCAAAGAATAGGGGTAACTCTATCTAATGAACCGCTCATCCCTCCTGCGGGTTGGAAATTTTATAGCTTAGAACAAGCGTTACGAATCTATAGCTAATCCGCCTTAATTACCCTTTGGCCTGATGAATTTCGGTTCTGATCGCGACGGGCAAATGGCAACGTATTTTTGGCAATGACTTTGCTGTAGGGGAAGCCGAAGAGAAGGCCGCGAAGGTTAGCGAGGTAGCAATAGCTGGGGTGCCTGCCTACCCTTTGATTTATGGGATTAGAGACCTCGTTGATTTAGTCAAACAGATCGGCAGGATTGCCTTGCCAAAAGGTTTTAATCGGCTGCCTCACATGCATCGCCCAAAATGGCGGGAAGCTACGAACAGCAAATTAACCATTAATTTGAATGCCCAACTTTATAGTGAGCAGTACGGCCAGCTTATCCGTTCTACTAAGACATTGGAACCCTGTTCGCCAGGATATTGGCTTAGATTTAACGCGACTAGCAAAGTAGGTTCCCCCTTCCCGGATACCTATAAGGTAATGTGGCGCGTCACCAATACAGATGTGGCGGCCAAAAATGCGAACGCGCTCCGAGGAGAATTCTACAATTCGCACGATCCCTGGGTGCGATGGGAACGACTCTCATATCGTGGCGTCCATATGGTCGAGGCTTTTCTCATTCGGCGATCTGATAAGGTTCTACTCGGAGAGAGCGATCCCTTTTACGTCGTTATTGAGTAGACACAATCGTTTTCCGGCTGTTTATGTCTACACTATGTCTACATTAATAAATGGCTTCTGGTCAGGTAAACCGTAACCCGCTGTTTATTTGGTGCCGACACCAAGAGTCGAACTCGGGACACTCTGATTACAAATTAAATACTATCCATTTCGGTCGAATTCTATAAGCTGACACGTTGTTCTAATCGGATAAGTGCGCATTATTTTAATTCTACCTATTCCAAAATAAATGCAAACCATGAACTTCTTAAAGCCGACTATAGGCCTACCAACTAAAAGTAACAAAGGCCTACATTCCTGTAAGCCTTTGTTTTATTTCAATAGATTTGGTAAAAACCACCGTCTTTAGACGGTGACTTTGATTTTAAGTGTGTTGACTTATGCGCGTTTAGCTTGATGCGATTAGACGACTTTAGTCGTCTGCATCAAAGCTGCGCTAACCCACCTACTTTCAGTAGGTGGTAGTTTAGTGGTGGGTCGTGAGCGGTTCGAACGCTCGACCTACGGATTAAGAGTCCGCTGCTCTACCAGCTGAGCTAACGACCCGGAATTATTAAGCCACCTTGGGTGGCACAAGAAATACAACTTATCTTTGTGTACCGACCTCGGCGATGCAATGCTACCACATCCATCGATAAATTCGAATGGGGAACGCGAGGAGCGTCGGTGTAATGTTACGCGACAGAAGCTTTTTATTCGATCAGGCGGACAGCTCGACTTTCAAAAATTGCCCATATAAATTGTTCAGGAGGATTTGCTGCCCGCCATGCACTCATCCAATAGGGCAAGCATGCGCTGCCAGTGCGAACCTTTCCAGAAGATGCGTTGGCAAGTATCGCAAGTGCTGAAGTGATCGAAATGCTCGCGTATAAAGGGTGGAATACGCGTCAGCACTTCTGTTTTGTCAATGGAATGTAATGCCGTATTGCATTCCAGGCAGAGCGTAAACGGCCGTACGCTCCGCGCGAGATCCAGCCGGCCGAATATTTCGCACAACTGTTGCGCCGGTTTTAATGCGTGCACGTAACACCCATGGGTGATTGTGCGGCGCTTGAGCAGTTCTCTGTCACGCGTAAGCAGAATGCGCCCATCGCGCGCGACGATAGCCTCTATTTTGTTATCCTGGAAGTTGTTATCGTAAAGCGTATCAAAGCCTGCCATGCGAAGTAACCGGGCGAGCCCACCCATGTGGGCGTCTGCAATAAAGTGCGTCGTGCGTAGAGGCTTCTCCCGCACGCGCAACATGGGAGTGATGTCGAGCATCTCGAACTTGGGAAAAACGGCGACACGGTCGCCATCTTCCAATAACCGCTCGAACCCTACCGATTCTCCATTGACCAGTACCAATTCAACCTCGGTATGGGGTACGCCGAGCGCTTCGATCATGTGCTTGGTTGTCGCCGCTCGGGCGCAAGAGCAAGCAAATTCGCGCTTGCGTCGTTCGGGTGCGAGAAAATCGTTCAGTTCCTCGTAGAACCGGAATGTTGCGGTGACCATCCGGAAAGTATTGCACTTTTCGGCAAAAAGCGCATGTCGACGTCTATGATGGGGCGAATTGCAAGCTGCTGGTGGAGAGTTTCCCGAAAACCTGTTGGTGAACGGTTCTGCCTGATGTTAATGCTGCCGGCCCGGATACTTGCCGGTGAGCACCCACGCGTCGATAACGGGTCGCAATAACGTGCTTACATATTCGATACGCACGCCCATCTTGTCTGGTGCGGTAATAATCGCATGAGCGCGCTTGCCAGGCTCCGAACGCAGAAGCGCATCAATGCCGATACCTTGCTGCTTTAATTCTTCTATCTTGCCTTCTATATCTGATTCCCAAATGCCAAAGTAGAGAATTTGCCCTGCATTTTTTTCCGAGAATATTCCGTTACCGTTGGCTTGAAGCAGTTCCACATAGGGTGGTCGGTTCCGGGAGTACATCGCGGCCACTTTTATGGTTTCCACCTGCTGCGTTTCCGGATTTTCGATATACAGGACACTCTCTGCGGGTTCGGTAAATTTTACGTCCAGCACTTTCGAGTAGTGCTCAGCGGCTTCCTGATAATCACGAGCGACTATGCCGATATGGTAGTAGATGTGCTCCAACATATTTTTTGCCTCATTTTTATCAAGAATAGTCGTTATTCTTATCTGGCAGGGATAGAAAACAGCAATTCGATATCGTATTCCCTTGCTTCACTATGTTTTGTAGGTCATTCAGGCCAGCGCGTCAAGAAAGCTTAAAATCCGCTTGTCGATAATTTCGAATAACTTGACGCTGGAGCTCAACGTTGATCGGTATGGCAATAGGGGTACCTTTGAGCCTCGGTATATTGTAAAGTGCGATCCAGATTGCTAACTGCCAGCCCATGACTTCTGCCGAACCCACCACCATCTTCACGCGCTCCTGGTCGCTCTATGACCTGCTCACGGAACACAACTATATGTTTCACAATGAGATATATAGCGGTGTCGCAGATCTTCTGGCGCTGCGAAGCGATAAGGGACATTATCGCCTGCTGGATCTGGGCTGCGGCAATGCACGCTATCTGGCGCCCTGCCTGAAGCGATCACCCCCCGCGTTGTATGAAGGGGTGGATTTATCCGAGGCGGCGCTGGCAGAGGCACGTGAGTACCTTGCGGAATTGACCGGCCAGGTCATTTTGACCCATGGAGATCTTCTGGAAGCGGTAGAGTCGACAGGAAAAACCTGGGATATCCTTTTCACGGGATTTGCGATTCATCACCTGATGCCCGATGAGAAAGCGCGCTTTTTCCACGCGGCCGGGCGCTGCCTCTCGGAAAACGGCTGGTTGATCCTGGTGGATGTCGTGCGCGAGGAAAATCAGGACCGGGAAAGCTATCTGGACGGCTATCTGAAATTCATGCGCGAGAAATGGACGCACGTGCCACAGGATCAGCTGGAGGAAGCCTGTACGCATGTACATGACCACGATTACCCCGAATGTCTTTCAACCTTGCAGGACATGGCCGGTGCAGCGGGTTTGAACTCCACCCGGTTGATCAGCCGTCACGCGCAGCATTACACGATTCTGTTCTCACGGTCTGCTCTGGCAAAAGGCTGAGGTCTTTTCTCCCACCACCATGCTCCAGAAACTGACCCTTCTATTCCCGGTCTGGATGGTTCTCTCCGGGGCAATCGCCCTGTGCTGGCCGACATGGTTGGTGGCCATGAATCAGGGATCGGTGATGGTGCTGGTTCTTGCCTTCATCATGCTGTGCATGGGGCTGACGCTGACCCTCGAGGATTTTCGCAGGATCGCCCGCATGCCAAGGGCAGTGGCAATCGGTTTTGCGGCCCAGTATACAACCATGCCCCTGCTGGCCTGGGGCGTGGCTAATGCACTGAACCTGCCGCCGCACTTTGCCGTAGGCCTGATCCTGGTGGGCTGCTGCCCCGGCGGTACGGCTTCAAACCTGGTGAGCTACATCGCAGATGCGGATGTAGCACTTTCGGTGGTAATGACAGTATGCTCCACTCTGGCGGCTATCGTCTTCACGCCGTTGCTGACCAAATTCCTTGCGGGAACCATGGTCCCAGTGGATACTTGGCTATTGTTCAAGCAAACCCTGCAAGTCGTGATTATCCCCGTCGTGCTGGGTATTCTGCTCAACCGCTACGTTCCGCGCCTGGTCATGCGCGTGATGCCGGTGGCACCGCTGCTGTCGGTGATAGGAGTGTGCTTCATCTGTGCTGTGGTGTTTGCCGCCAATGCGGAAGCCATACTGAACCATGGCCTTGAACTGATTCTCGCCGTTGCGCTGCTACATGGAGGGGGTTTCCTGATTGGCTACAATTTCGCCTGGATGCTGGGCTGCGAGCGCCAGATCGCCCGCACAATTTCTATTGAGGTCGGCATGCAAAACTCCGGGCTTGCCATTGTGCTGGCGAAGCAAGCCTTTCCGTTACTCCCGTTGGCGCCTGTTGTAGGCGCGATTTCGGCGGTAATGCATTCTTTGCTGGGTAGTCTGCTGGCAGTGTTGTGGCGCACACGCTCATTGGAGCTCAAGACTGAGCTAATCCAGACTGCTTCTGTACCGGATCGAAGCAATGTCTAGTCCACCCACTACTTCGGTATTCTTGAATGAGCCAGGCGGCCGCTTTTGCGGGAATGCGATACCGTCACACGATAATCGTTAACGTCTTGAATTTGCACGGTCGTGTTGCCAGTTTTTTTACACTTTTGGATGAAGAGTAACCCAGCGATAGATCGCCTCGCTGCTAACGCGTATCCTGATATCGTCCGGATATCCCATCTTCAGCCAGGCAGCGCTCGCTGAAATCCCAGCTTAGCTATTAATGCTCGGTCTCGCCATCCAATCCGTGCATAACGCTACCCAATACAGCGGCCATGGTTTCCATGCCGTTCGCCACTAGCTCAAGCTGCTCATTATTTGGAGCTGGAACATCTATCATTGCCAGCGTTTCGTCCAATGGCAATTTCCCGTAACGCATCTGATAGTGTGCGACATTCATTGCAAGTAATCTGGCACATTCCGCCAGTTCGGCCTTATTTGCAATATTCATCAATCTATCGACGTGAGCTATATGGTGCTCAAGCTTTTTCAGGTAGGGCATAGTATTTTTCTTGTGAAGGTTAATTGAGGACGAAAAAAAGGCCCACGCGGGAGACGTGGACCTGTAAGTGAGCGAGACCACCATCTAAAATAGTGGCCTCAGGTAAGTGTACGCAGGCGCGAATTATTTGAACCGAGGAATAGAGGGGTGATTGACGCTTTGATCTTCAGTTCTGAACGCTTCCCGACAGCAAGTAGCTCGCGCCATCATGCGTCCGCCAAGAGCGGCATATCCTGCGCGCGTGCCAAGGCTGATAATGCTGTTATTGTCTCTGTCCGCTTATCGTTCTCGGTTCGATCGAGGCTGACCCCATCGAAACATGCCTCCCATAGATCTACAGACTTGTTCTGGCAGGCCGTGTCAGGTGCTAATTACTGGAAAGCCCGGTGCGATCAGTCCGATCAACAAAAATCTCAAAATTTGATTAATTCTTGACCGGTGATGACAACCGTACTCAAGTCGATAGCATGTCTCAGCTTTGTTTTTCTGAGAAAGATTGGCATTTATCAACAAATGCTTGCCGCTCAGCTTCGCTTTCGAAAGTTGTAAGCACCGACTGCATTCCTGTGCCAGAACAATTCGTTGAATTTACTTCGGGAGCTCCGCCGCCACAGCTAACCAATGCGGCACTAAGGGTAATAATAAATACAATATGTTTGAAACTCATTAAATTTCTTCCTCTTTAAAAATCATTAATATGGCGCGGATTCAAAATCGAGTGCAACAACAGCAGTTGCTTGATGTAGCTCACAGGCACCCCGAAGGATGCCTTAAAGGACTCTAACTCGCAGCATTTTACATAGTCGGGGTTGTATCGCTTTACGCCGCTCTCGTCAATCATCTATACGCAGAACCAGTTCCGAGCAGTATTGCTTTGGTCAGTCACCCCGCTCGGGAGTTAGAAGTTCCAACTTTATCTGGCAGATGCTAACACACTTAAGATGAGCTTCGACGTCGCAAGATCGGGGACTATTGTTTTCTTTTCATGTCAACGCCGAAGTAAAACTGACCCATTTTCGGAGTGAACCTCTATTTTCTGGCTGAGTAGCCTGGATTTCGATAACCTGCCTTATGGCTTTATTCAGCTTTCCCGGTTAAGGATGTTGCATAGAGATCGATTGACATAATAACTGGAACGTCCAATTTTTTGTTTGTGCAAGAAACCGCCTTCTGCCAGCGCATCCAGATATTTAGTAGCGGTTAGACGCGATACCTTGAGATCTTTCTGGACGAATTCAATTTTGGTATAAGGGTGCGAGAATAGGTTATTAATCAGATCTTGGCTGTAAAAGTGATATCTCGTACGGATGCGGTGTTTCATATCCAGCAACAATGCCTTTATCGCCCGAATGGTGGCAATGCTTTCCGTAGCGGTATATTCCACGGCGGCTAGCATGTATAACACCCAATTCTCCCAGTCATCGGTTTCCCGTACCTCCTGCAGCAGACAGTAGTAGTCGGATTTAGTGCGTACGATATGTCGACTGAGATAGAGTGCCGGAACATCGAGCAGATTTTCCTTAACCTATAAAGTACGTTAATAATGCGGCCGGTACGGCCATTGCCGTCATAGAAGGTAAATCAATGAGTCAGAGTCGATTGATTTTGAATTGTTCTGATTTCCTATCTCCGCCCTTGGCCGCAGGCGCTACCCGCCTCTTCAATTTCTCTTGAATACTTTGCTTGAACCGGTCGTTTCCCAATACCCAGGCCTTGTTGGTTGCCTCTCTGATTGCGTTAATGCTCTCTTCAGAAATCTGATACTCGAATAACTGCCGATATGCACTCCGGCGTTCCTCGTCAGTTCTTCCCAAATGCCGATATTCAGGATGCGGATTCACCAGGTTATCAGTCGGGCCAAGAGCATTGCAGCCATAACTTGACCAGGGGTACTCGGATGGATGCGCTACCATGCCTGCACGGATTGGATTGAGTTCTATGTAGCGCATGCAAGTCAATAAATACGCCTCGGTATCAATCAGGGTAGCTTTGTAGCGCCCTTCCCATAACGTACCGGTGCGCCGGTAGCAATGATTGAAAAATTGGACATAATAACGGCCCAGCATTTGCAAGGCTTTACTTAAACTCTGCTCTTTATGGGGGGTGATGAGTAAGTGCACGTGGTTGGTCATCAGCACATAGGCGTGAATGTCACAACCATGCTTCTCACAGGCTAATCGCAATTTATCAAGATAGAACCGATAATCGGCCTCTGCACAGAAAATCTCAGTCCGATTATTGCCACGTAAAATTACGTGCTGCGGTTGGTCAGGAAGGATAAATCGCGGTAAGCGTGCCATTTGCAATTCCTGTTGCGAAAAAGTTTCCAGTATACTTCGTCGTTATTCCATAATCAATCGAGTCTGACCCTATAGATTATTGTAGCGCCCTTCCCATAACGTACCGGTGCGCCGGTAGCAATGATTGAAAAATTGGACATAATAACGGCCCAGCATTTGCAAGGCTTTGCTTAAACTCTGCTCTTTATGGGGGGTGATGAGTAAGTGCACGTGGTTGGTCATCAGCACATAGGCGTGAATGTCACAACCATGCTTCTGACAGGCTAATCGCAACTTATCAAGATAGAACCGATAATCGGCTTCCACACAAAAAATCTCAGTCCGATTATTATCACGTAAAATTACGTGCTGCGGTTGGTCAGGAAGGATAAATCTCGGTAAGCGCGCCATTTGCAATTCCTGTCGCGGAAAAGTTTTCAGTATACTTCGTTATTCCATGATCAATCGAGTCTGACCCTATTGATTTTACGCGTAGAAAATGGTCATTGGTTCAGTTGCAACGAGTTATGGAAAGGCTGACTTAAGTAAAAATTACGAAAGTAGCCCTTAAATGCTAATTAATCCAAATTGAAAGGTCGGTAATCTCGCCTGTTAGACGTTTTATATTGGCGTGTCCGATAGCCATTCCTACGCTGGTAAGACCAAAGTTTTTTATTGCGGATGAGTTCCATCTTGAAAACGCGTCTTCCATGTATGGTCTGAGAGATACAATCAAATTTATTACTTCCTCGTCGCTCATTATTTGCGCTTCGTCAAACAAGATGTTTATCTTAGTTCTGTCGTCTAGAGATACCGAATTGAGATCTAGCGTCCTCTGCAGATCTCCCTTACCAAGCGCCTTTATTTGGAGTTTGCTCAGATCATTTAAGCACGGAACGAAGAAACGCTCGTCCTGACCAATAGCTATCGCTCGCTGAACTATCTCGGCAGCTTCAAATCCTTTGAAGAATAATCCCCTATAGGTTATCGTTAATATCTGTTCCAGCCTGAAGCCTTGAGGAATAATCATGCCGCACGAGCAAAAAAGAAGATGTTGAAAACTTGACTCGCTGTTGCTTAATTTATCGACGAAAGGCAAAATATTTTGATCAAAATATTCCCCTAGCTTTTCGTGGTTTCCCAAACCGAAGTTTTGCGTATATTTGAATAAGAAGGTGATAGCCAGCGTCGCCAACTGATCAGTCGTAAGTTTTGGTGCGATTTTGAGCGATTCGTTGAGCACTATTTGAAGCATGCTGCGCTGCTCGTGCTTGCTCCGATCCACTAACAAATCAACCAGTAAATTTCCGAGTTCTTTATCGCCAGTTATCGCATATTCTTTCTGAACGATAAATAAAGCTTGCTGAAAACTAGGGTCTTTGGCGTGTGAGAGAGCCGATGGATTATCTGTCTCTAGTTTTTTTAAAAACTCTAGAGTTATTTCTTCAGCCCTTGCGCGGGCAATATCGCGGGCCTCTCCCGCTAAATTGTAAAAATTGGCCCTAAATACATCTAAAGCCACATCTCTTACTTCGGCGTAAGTAGGGCCGTTGTTGATAACAAGCTGAGTTGCTTGAATGTTGGTTGAATTATCGCCTGATTGCTGGTCCTGTTTATTCATCAGAGCCTTTAGACTTGATAGTAAAATTGTCACCGATTTGAATATTGGTTGAGTTATTGCCGCTCTTTTGTATTTGCTTATTTTTCTTCGGACGGTAAATCCAACCAATTATTGCAAGTGGCAAAGCCACACCTATACCGCTAAGCAGCCATTCTTTATTGATTATGATCCAGTTCCATATCACAGCTTGAATATCTCTTCAGAAAAACGCATTAGTCAACGCCTACGACCGGCTGAAATCGTTGCTCATTCTACTTTGACACAAATAGGCTCGATATTGGTCTTTGGTCCAATCCGTGTAAGTTAGAAAGAGTTACAGCTCTATAGATACTAAATAAGCCTCATAGAGGCGCTTTAAGACTCGGTGGTGCTTTTACATAGTCGAAGTAGCGAAATCTACGGGTCAGACTCCATTGATAAGAACCGTCCCAACGTCTAGACCATACGTACTCAAACTCTTGGAAAGCCATCAATATATTGCTCTCTATGTCGATTCGATCGAGTCTGACCCTATAGAAACATCCAAAAACTGCGACATGAGTTTGTCCAATTAGAAACAATTAGGAATAGGGCTCCACCTTTAACGGATATATATAGTCAAAGGCGTATAGCTGAGCATCCACCATAGCTTCAAAGCTATCCTTTGCTCGGTGAAATTCTTTTTCTTTTTGAATTGTTTCTTTCGCTGTTAGGATAGTTACTGTCCACCTTTGATCTCGCATATATACTTCAACTACACATCCACCAAAAACCTTATAGAGCCCTCCCCCAAGTCGCTGTTTCCAACCACGCCCCCAAACTGCCCGTTTCGCCAACGTCTTTTCTCGTTTTTTTGCCGCACTTACGTCTTCCTCCATGTCCGCTGCACAGCTGCTGCCCACTTCTAAAACGTTGGGATACTTCGGATGTGCCATATGATGAACGTAGCGAATTTCTTGCAATTCACACATTTCACATTTGATTCGCTCTTCACCTAAATCCTCCGCGTCAATGCACCGCCATCCTCGATGGGGCACCCCTGCCAACGACCATTTACCCCGAGTCAACTATGATTCCTTTCTGAAAAGTAACGGATAATTTACAAAAGAAATCTATGGGGTCAGACTCAATTGATAAGAATCGTTCCGACCGTCTAGGCCGCATTCCTACTTAAACTTTCGGAAAACAATCAATTTATTGCCTTTTATGTTGATTCAATCGAGTCCGACCCCATCGAAACATTGGGGGTTAGGGGAGCTGTGCTTAGCGCATTGTTCACCGAAATAAAGCGGACAGGAATACGCTTCAGAGCGGTTTATGAAACAATCGGGTAGGTAATACCCAGCCATATATCAAAAAGATTGGCAGCCAAATTATCCATCACACAATACCTTGCGGTGCCGCTGCGTAACGACACGTAAAAAAGCCAGAGCAACGTCTGGCCTTTAATTAGTGGTGGAGACGAGGAGGATCGAACTCCCGACCTTCGCATTGCGAACGCGACGCTCTCCCAGCTGAGCTACGTCCCCATGTATCAAGCGCTATTTTATAACAAAAAACGACAGCAGAATATTTACGTTACCCGGGAAGTGGCAAATGAGTACCCAACACCAGCGAGTACTTCGGTAGGGCGGATGGCTTACAAAGGAACTTGACGAAGCCCATATCCGCTCACACCCAATCCTTCCCAATCAGAAAATCCGTATAAAGCTTATCTTCAGCACTGCCCGCCGCGGGTTTCCAATCATAGCGCCATTTCACGATGGGTGGCAGTGACATGAGGATGGATTCGGTGCGTCCACCCGATTGCAATCCGAACAAAGTTCCACGGTCCCACACCAGGTTGAATTCCACATAACGGCCGCGACGGTATGCCTGGAAGTCGCGTTCGCGTTCGCCGTATGGCGTATTCAGGCGGCGCTCCAGGAGCGGCACATAGGCGGGTATGAAATGATCGCCGACGCTCTTGGTCAGGTTGAAGCAGGCATCGAAATCCGGCTTGCCTAAATCATCGAAGAAGATGCCGCCGATACCGCGCGGTTCCTTGCGGTGCTTCAGGTAAAAATAATCGTCGCACCATTTCTTGAAGCGCGGATGATAGTCGGCACCGAACGGCTGTAGCGCGTTCTTGCAGGTCTGGTGGAAATGTACGGCGTCTTCTTCAAAACCGTAGTAGGGAGTCAAATCCATGCCGCCGCCAAACCACCATACCGGCTTGGCGCCTTCCTTGCGCGCCTCCAGGTAACGCACGTTCAGGTGCACGGTAGGCGCGTATGGGTTGCGGGGATGCAACACGATCGATACCCCCATCGCTTCAAAGCTGCGCCCCGATAATTCGGGTCGCGCGGCGGTGGCGGAGGCGGGCAGGCCGCCGCCGAATACGTGCGAGTAGTTCACCCCGCCGCGCTCGAATACGTTGCCTTCTTCCATCACGCAACTTAACCCGCCGCCACCTTCCGGGCGCTCCCATTTGTCGCGGTGAAAGCGTTTTCCGTCCACTTTCTCCAGCCGCTCGACAATGCGTTCCTGAAGTCCGGTGAAAAACTCTTTAGCCTGTTGCGTGGTGTCCATACACACTCCCGATACCGCTCTGTTATTTTTTGGGCAGCCGTGCCCCGTGCCCTTGTCTATGGGCTATTTCCGGTGATTGATAGCCCGGTACCCAATGTCGCGCCGCATCTGGCAACCATCGAAATGAATCTGCTCGGCGATTTCGTAGGCTCGGCGCTGGGCCATTTTTACGCTATCCCCGAGCGCGGCAACGCACAACACACGTCCGCCCGTGGTCACGATTTCCTTGCTGTTTTCTGCACCCAATGCCGTGCCTGAGTGGAACACGTGAAAGTCTCTTTCCGGCTCTTCCGTGGACCCCGACTCCGGCGCCAACGCCGGCAGGTCATGGATCACGTCACCTTTACGCGGCGAATCCGGATAACCATGAGCTGCCAGCACCACACCCAGGGCGGTGCGGCGATCCCATTCGGCTTCCACTTTATCGAGCGTTCCATTCAGGGCATGCTCTATCAGCGTTATCAGGTTACTTTTCAGGCGCAACATGATGACTTCGGCTTCCGGATCACCCATGCGGCAATTGAACTCCAGCACCTTGATGCCGCCGTCCGGCGTGATCATCAATCCGGCATAAAGAAAGCCGGTGTACCGTTCGCCTTCCTGTTCCATGCCCTGCATGGCCGCGTGGATCACTTCGCGCATTATCCTGGCGTGAAGGGCCGGCGTAATCATGGGTGCGGGAGAATAGGCGCCCATGCCGCCCGTATTCGGCCCCTGGTCGCCCTCTTTCAGCCGCTTGTGATCCTGGCTGGTGGCAAGCGGCAGCACATGGCGCCCATCGGCCATGACAATAAAGCTGACCTCTTCACCTTCCAGATAATCCTCGATCACAACGCGCGCCCCGGCATTGCCCAGCCGGTTTTCGACCATCATCGCATCGACTGCGTCATGGGCCTCTGTCAGTGTCATCGCCACCACGGCACCCTTGCCTGCAGCCAGTCCGTCTGCCTTGATGACAATGGGCACGCCCTTCTGGTCCACATATTGATGGGCTTCGGCAGCGGAACTGAAGGTAGCATAGGCGGCGGTAGGAATACCGTGGCGCTGCATGAAAGCCTTGGAAAAATCCTTGGATGTTTCCAACCGCGCAGCCTGTTTGGTGGGGCCGAAAATTTTTTGCCCGGCGGCGCGAAAGGCATCCACGATGCCCTCCGCCAGAGGCGCTTCCGGCCCGACAATCGTGAACGCGATGGATTCCTTTTTGGCAAATTCCACTAATTCGGGAATAGCTGTGATGGGAAGATTTTCCAGGCCGTCTTCCATTGTCGTGCCGGCATTACCCGGCGCGACGAAGACCTTTATGGAGCGGCTGATTCGCCATGACTGGAGGAGTCTCCACGCTAAAGCGTGTTCTCTGCCACCTCCGCCGACTACAAGTAGTTTCATATTTCTAACCTGAATTTGCGAACATCCGCTTTGCGGAATGCCTGTGCTACCCGACTTTGCGCTAGTAGTTTTGATGGGTTGCGCTACGCTTCACCCATCCTACCCAAGCTGCATACGCGTTAAACTGGGAGTGGTGCATATTTACCGAAAGAAACGACGCTTCGACACATGCTCAATGTCTGAAATGCCGCACGCCGGTTAGCACCATCGCCACACCTTGCTCATCCGCGGCAGCAATGACTTCTTCATCGCGTACGCTGCCGCCGGGCTGGATAACCGCCGTGGCGCCGGCCTGAACGACTACATCCAGCCCATCTCGAAACGGAAAAAATGCGTCCGAGGCCACTACCGAACCGGCAAGCGTGAGCCCCGCATTCTGTGCCTTGATCGATGCAATGCGGGCGCTATCCACCCGGCTCATTTGTCCCGCGCCGACGCCCAGCGTCTGGCCGTTGGCGCAAAACACGATGGCGTTGGATTTGACGAATTTAGCCACGCGCCAGGCAAACAGCAGATCCTGCAATTGTTGCGGCGTCGGGTGTGCCTTGGTCACCACTTTAAGTTGCGCGGCAGTGACGTTGAGGTTGTCGGGGGTCTGTACCAGCAACCCGCCGCCTACGCGCCTGAAGTCGAAAGTGTTGCTGCCGGTCTCGAGCGGCACGGTCAGGACGCGCACGTTCGCCTTTCGGGCGAGAATCTGTTGCGCCTCGCTGGTTAACTGGGGTGCAATGATTACCTCGACAAATTGCTTGATCACTGCCTCAGCCGCCGCGCCGTCCAGCACGCGGTTGAAGGCGATGATACCGCCGAAAGCGGAAGTCGGATCGGTAGCAAGCGCCAGCTTGTAAGCCGCAAGCGGTGTGGTGGCGACGGCTACGCCGCAGGGATTGGCATGCTTGAGGATGACGCAGGCGGGCAGGTCAAATGTCTTGACGCATTCCCATGCGGCATCCGCATCGGCGATGTTGTTATATGACAGCTCCTTGCCCTGCACCTGGGTGTAACTGGCAAGACTGCCGGGAACAGGGATAGGTTCGCGATAAAACGCAGCCTGCTGATGGGGGTTTTCGCCATAGCGCAAATGCTGGCCGATGCTGAAGTTGAGATTGAGGCGTCCGGGAAAGGCTTGGCGTTCTCCACCTTCACTTTCGGTCGAGGTCAGGTAATTACTGATGGCGCTGTCGTAAGCAGCAGTATGAGAGAAAGCCTTGCAAGCCAGCTTGAAACGGGAATCCTGCGCAACCGCGCCCCCGGATGACTTCATTTCCGTCAACAGAGGCGCGTAATCCTCCGGGTCGGTGACAATGGCTACGCTTTTATAGTTCTTTGCCGCGGCGCGCACCATGGTAGGTCCGCCGATGTCGATATTTTCAATAGCCTCTTCCAGGCTGCATCCAGGCCGCGCAATGGTCTCGCGGAAAGGGTAAAGATTCACCACCACCAGTTCGATGGCCGGGATTTCCGCCTTTTCCATGGCTGACATGTGCTCGGGCAGGTCTTTCCGCGCCAGAATACCGGCGTGTATTTTTGGATGCAGGGTTTTCACCCGTCCATCGAGCATTTCGGGAAAGCCGGTGTAATCCCCGACTTCGGTAACGGCCAGGCCGGCTTCCTTCAGTAATTTGGCGGTGCCGCCGGTGGACAGGATGGCTACGCCCAGCTCGCGCAGTTCTCTGGCAAACTCGACAATGCCGGTTTTGTCGGAAACGCTGATCAGTGCTTGTTTAATGGACATTCGAGGTCATTATTGGAATTGAGTATATAGCGCCACTGCTGCGGCGGTTCATGCTTCGATTACCTGTGCTGCTGTGATGGTGGCAGGCGTGAACTATCCTGGCCTATTTGATCTGATACTGCTTCATCTTGTTGCGGAGCGTATTGCGGTTGATGCCGAGCAACTCCGAAGCTCGGGTCTGGTTGCCGCCGGCGTGCTTCATTACCAGTTCGATCAGCGGCTTCTCCACGCTGCGTATTACCATATCGTGTATGGCGTGCGGCTTTTCGCCGTCCAGATCATTGAAATAATCTTCCACGGCCTTCCGTACGCACCGGGCGATGTCGTTTTCGTTAATAATGCTCATGCGACGAGTTCCTCAGCCTCAACGTAAGTCAACCGCCGCCCATAGCCGGCAAGTCTAGTAAAAAATTCATTCACCGCCGACAACTGCTGGTCCGTGCTTTGCAACTGGTTCATGGCATGACGGAACCCGGCAGAGTCGACTAGCCCCTTGGTGTACCAGGAGATATGCTTGCGGGCAATGCGCACGCCGGAATATTCTCCATAGAAGTTATATAAATCATGCAGATGTTGGATAAGCACACGGTGAATCTCGGCGACTTCGGGCAACTGTAGATGCTTGCCGGTTGCCAGATAGTGGTTGATCTCGCGGAAGATCCAGGGCCGCCCCTGGGCGGCACGGCCGATCATGATGGCATCGGCGCCGGTATATTCGAGCACGTGTTTTGCTTTTTCAGGGGTGGTGATGTCACCATTGGCAATAACCGGGATTTTCACTGCGGCCTTTACGGCGGCGATAGTGTCGTATTCCGCATGGCCGGTGTAGGCGCAAGCACGGGTGCGTCCATGGATGGCCAGCGCCTGAACCCCGGCACTCTCGGCGATCCTCGCCACCGCGAGCGCGTTTTTGTGTTGAGTGTCCCAACCGGTGCGAATTTTCAGGGTGACGGGAACATCTACCGCACCGACCACGGCATCGAGGATGCGCCCGACCAGGGGTTGATCCTGCAGCAACGCGGAACCCGCCATCACATTGCAGATTTTCTTGGCGGGGCAGCCCATGTTGATGTCTATGATTTGCGCCCCTTGCGCCACATTGTAGCGGGCCGCTTCAGCCATCATCGCCGGGTCGGCACCCGCAATCTGCACCGAAATCGGGTCCACTTCACCTTCATGATTTGCCCGGCGCCGCGTCTTTTCGGAACCCCACAGCAGCGAATTGCTCGACACCATTTCCGATACCGCCATACCCGCGCCCATGCTCTTGCACAGCTGCCGGAAAGGACGATCAGTCACCCCTGCCATGGGTGCCACGATCAGCTTGTTTTTGAGAATGTGAGAACCGATTCGCATGACTTGATTTGACGGCGATGCCGACGGCAAAGCGTACAGAGGACAAAATAGGTGCAATCTTAACAGGAAATGATCATGACTTCTAAAACCACTGTGCCATCAATGGATAGATGCGGGATTTTACGGGACGATAATTCAGTTAACTGCACCGGCTCGCTACAGGCAGCATCTTCGGGTTTTATCCCGGATGTTTCATAAATTCGCGTGATGATTGCGCAGGATTTTGTTTTGCAGGGAGATTTTGTGAAAGAGTTGCGTAGTTTATTCATACGCCCGACTGAACGATTCATACGAAACAAAAGACCAGCAAGGGCGCGCGTCAATTTTATGAAACATCCGGGTTATAGTCCGGTTATCCTCTTGCACCGAACATCATACGCCGCGCGACGAATCGCTTGGCTTGCGGCAAACAATCCAGCGCGCTCAGCCCGCTGTTCCGCAGGGCGCCCAGCACGAGATCGTCGTTGGAAAAAAGCTTTATCAATGAATCGGTGAATATCCGCCCGACGCTACTATCCGTCCGGCGCTTGTCACGATATCTGGCAAGCATTAACGGCGTGCCTATGTCGACGGGCGATGCAATAATTTCTTCAGCCAGTTCCCACGCATCGCGCAGCCCCAGGTTGAAACCCTGTCCCGCAACGGGGTGCAGAGTTTGTGCCGCGTTGCCGATCAATACGACACGGCAAGCCGTGACGGGCGTGGCGTATTTCAATGCGAGGGGAAAGCCGGCCCGCTTGCCGGCCTCGATGAATTTGCCGAGACGATCGCCGAAATGACCATGTAGCCGGGCAAGAAAGGCTGCGTCATCCAGGGCAAGAATTTCCTGGGCTGCTGCCGGAGAAACGGTCCACACCAACGCAAAGCGATCGCCCGAAGGCAACAGCGCCACCGGGCCATCCGGCGTAAAGCGCTCATAAGCGATGTCGTGCTGAGTACGCACCGGGCCGTTGCCGCTGGCGTTCGTCGTTTGCGAAGTTCGTTTTGCGGACCGGCGCAATGGAGCGGCGGGTGGTTTTGCTACCGCGGCGGGCGGCATGCTCCCGGAGCGCTCGGTTTTGACCTGTGCAACGATAGCCCACTGCTGGTAATCATGCACGTGCTGGGTTACGCCTTCGATTTGCGCAGTGAGGCGGCCGCCGTCTGCAACTGCCAGCAGCCGCGCCGTTACTTTCTTTGTGACGCCATCATGCTGAAATTCAACCTGGCCCAGCCCGGCAGATGTTTCCAGCCGAGTTACCTGTGCCCCTGCCAGGTAGTCGACATTGCAGTTTTGCAACGCCTCATGCATGGCCCGAAACACATCATGGTGACTGACTACGTAACCCAAAGCCGGCACACCGGTTTCGTCAGCGGTCAATACGGTTCGGCCGAACCCGCCTCGATTGGAGATATGGATAGTAAGGATGGGCGTGACTTCCGGCAGCTTGTCCCAGACCCCTAAACGCTGCAGGATGAGCCGGCTGCCATGAGACAACGCCAGCGGACGGGAGTCTTCCGTTTTTGCAGGCATTCCGCGCGCTTCCAGCAACAGCACGGACGTGCCACTTCCGCGTAGTGCGAGTGCCAAGGCCATCCCTACCGGCCCGCCGCCGATAATGATCAGGTCGTAATCGTAATGATGGGTGTTCATGTTTTAGCCGGAGATTTTAAGAGGACCTTGCTCGACTCCTCATTTTTTGCCACATTTTATCTTTGTAGCCGCCTATCGCCCATGGTTGCTCATGGCGGCTCATGGCGATCATTGCGCTTGTTTTCATTTGCCCTGTCAGTGCTTTCCTCGATAATTTCGGCGTCCTCGATAACGACATAGGGTGCTTCCACTGCATCCACCGATTTTCGCAATTTGCGACGTAGCCACCATAACCTGAATCCAAATCCAACGGCGGCGACCGCGAATAATGCAAGAAATGCGGTAAAAAAGAAAATGCCCAAAACCACCATGATGATCAAAAATGGGGCCAGGAGCAGGTAAGTGAGCCAGCGCTTGCCGGGACTGCCACCGCCGGCACGAAAAATATGCACGGTCTCGTCTTCGGGACCGCTGGCATTTCCCTGCCGGGATATGCGCTTTATGATTATCCGATCGTTTTCGTCCATGATTTCAATTTTTTCCGATCGCGCATCAGTTCTTCAATCTCCGCTACCGTTTTGGGCGCGGCTCCCGTCAATACTTCACACCCGGTCTCCGTCACTGCCACGTCGTCTTCGATGCGTATACCGATATTCCAGAAATGCCGGGGAACATTATGGGCCGGACGGACATAACACCCCGGTTCCACTGTCAGGGTCATTCCCGGCTGCAGCGGGCGCCATTCTCCGTTATGCTTGTATTCGCCCACGTCATGCACATCCAACCCCAGCCAGTGGCCGGTGCGGTGCATGTAAAAACGCTTGTAGTCTTCCGACCCGATAACTTCATCTACACTGCCGTGGCACAGGCCGAGATCGATGAAACCTTGAGCCAGCACCTGCAATGCGGCGTTATGCGGGGCATCCCAGGTGTTGCCCGGCCGCACCGCCTTTATCGCTGCCGCCTGTGCAGACAATACCAATTCGTATAAATCCCGTTGTGCCGGGTTGAATTTTCCGTCCACCGGAAAGGTGCGCGTAATGTCGGCGGCGTAGCCGTCCAATTCGCAACCGGCGTCGATCAATAACAATTCGCCGGCCTTCAGCCTGGCATTGTTTTCGACATAGTGCAGTACGCAGGCGTTCGCCCCACCCGCGACGATGGATGTATAGGCGGGCGCCTGTGCGCCATGGCGGCGAAACTCGTGCAGCAGTTCGGCCTCCACTTCATATTCGCTCATGCCGGGACGCGTGTTCTGCATGGCACGGCGATGCGCGCCGCCGGAAATCTCCGCCGCACGGCGCATGACTTGAAGCTCTTCCGCACTTTTGAACAGGCGCATCTCATCCAGCAGCAACCGGATGTCACGAATTTCGGCCGGTGCGGCAGTACCGCTCCGCGATTGTTGCCGCACCCGGTTGACCCAGCCGATCACGCGCGCGTCCCACGCCGTGTCGTCGCCCAGCGCGCAAAAAACGGCGGGCTGGTCCGCCAGCAACCGGGGTAGTATTTCGTCCAGCTTGGCGATGGGATATGTTTCGTCGAACTCGAATGCTTCCCGGGCACCCTCGGGCCCGTAACGGAACCCATTCCAGATTTCATATTCGACATTTTTCTCGCGGCAAAACAGGATACTCTTCGATGCATCCGTACCGGCCCCTGCCACGACCACAAGCACTGCCTCGGGCTCGCCAAAGCCTGTCAGGTAATAAAAATAGCTGTCGAAGCGATAGGGATAATGCGCATCTCTATTTCGCACCCGCTCCGGCGCGGTGGGAATGATGGCAACGCCCTTCCGCATTTGGGATGCCAGACGATGGCGCCGTTCGCTGAAGGCTTGAATGGGGATCATGGATAAAGATTCTTACAGCATTTGCCGGATAAAGCAAAGTATCCCGGTGGTTTTTGGTCGATTTTTGATGGGTTGCGCTTTGCTTCACCCATCCTGCGAGTGGGCTAGTTACTGGCGGTGGTTAGTCGGGAATCGATCAGCTGAAGCCGCTCCGGCGTGCCCACGTCTATCCATACGCCTTGGTAATGTTGGCCGCTCACTTTACCCGATGAAATTGCCTGGCGCAGCAGGGGCGCAAGTTTCGCCGGGGAACCCGGCACGATATCGGCGAAGAGCTTCGGCTGGTAGATGCCTATGCCGCTGAAGGTAAGGTTATTTTTTCCCGAAAGCGCCACTCTGCCGGAATCAAGGGTGAAGTCGCCCTCAGGATGATGCCAAGGATTATCGACCAGTACCAGATGGGCGAGATCGCCATCCGGGCTGGCTCGCATGTGCCGTAAAACCGGGAGGAGGGAGGAAAAATCGATTTCACAATAGATATCCGCATTAACCGCCAGAAACGGTGGGCCTCCTTGATTTTGCCGCTCATGCCTCAGAAGGGGTAGCGCCTGGGCGATGCCGCCCGCGGTTTCCAATGCCACCGGCTCACGCGAATAACGGATGTTCACCCCATAGCGGTTGCCGTTGCCGAGCGCAGCCTCGATCATGTGCCCCAGATGAGCATGGTTGATGACGATGTCGGCAAAGCCGGCGCGCGCAAGACTTTCCAGTTGATATTCGATCAGCGCCTTATTCCCCACGCGCAGCAGCGGCTTGGGTAATGTATCGGTCAGGGGACGCATGCGCTCGCCGCGCCCCGCTGCCAGGATCATGGCCTTGAAGGAGACATTTTCAGAAGGTGTAGCCAACTTTCGCTTCCGTCGATTTGGTGACCGTCCATTCGTCCAGCAGCGTCAGCAGGGGATGAAGTTCGCGGTAGCGCTCGCATGCCTTTCGCAAATATTCCTCCACCAATGGTATATGGGTGAGGTAATCACTTTTGCCGTCGCGGTAATTCAGGCGCGAGAAGATCCCCAGCACCTTGATATGGCGCTGTACGCCCATCCATTCAAAATCGCGATAAAAATCGGCGAAATCGCCAGCCACTGGCAACTCGAGTTTGCGCGCCTGTTCCCAATAGCGGATCAACCAGTCCAGTATGCGTTCCTCATCCCAACTTATGTACGCGTCCTTGAAGAGCGACACCAGATCGTAGGTAATGGGTCCATAGACCGCATCCTGAAAGTCGATAATGCCCGGATTGGGGGTGGTCACCATCAAATTGCGCGAATGGTAGTCGCGGTGCACAAACACCCTGGGTTGAGTCAGGTTGTTCTGGATGATCCGTTGGAAAATGCGATCCAGTTCCGCTTTCTGTGCCGCTCCGGGCACGACATGCAGGTGCCTGTCCAGATACCAGTCCGGGAACAGGTTCAGCTCTCTCAACAACAGCGCTTCGTCGTAATCCGGCACTACATTCGCGCGACTGGCAAGCTGGATTTTAATGAGCGCCGCCACTGCATCGCGGTATAAGCGATCGGTATCACCCGCATCGTCGTTCAGCGCCTGGAGATAGGTTGTGCTTCCGAGATCGGAAAGCAGCAGGAAACCTTGCGCCAGATCCTGCGCCAGGATTTCCGGCACATGCACGCCTGCCGCGGCGAATAACCCGGCCACATGCACAAAAGGCGCGCAATCTTCCTGAGGTGGCGGTGCATCCATTGCGATCAGCGTTCCGTCGCTGAACGTCACACGAAAATAACGGCGGAAACTCGCATCTGCGGAGGCGGGCGCCAAGGTGAAGGGTTTACCGGGAAATTGTGTCCCGATCCAGTTTTCCAGGAGGCGAAAACGCTCCATAATAGTTCGCTGATTGCCTATTTTGCCGAAGTATGAGATTTTAGCACGCGTGCGTCACTCCTCACCCAGCCGGGTGAGGGAGCAAAAATTATGGAGATAACCATGGCTAGTCAAAAAGTAGTGGACGAAATCGTCACCAAGGTCAATGAGCTTTTATCACAGAATCCCATAAAGGATGTGGAAAAGAACATGCGGGTCATGCTTTCGGGATTATTCACCCGCCTCGATCTGGTAACCCGCGAAGAATTCGAGGTGCAACAGGAAATACTCAAACGCACACGCGAGAAATTGACGGCACTGGAAACCAGGGTCGCCGCGCTTGAAACTGCCGCGAAGTCGGATAAATCGGCCGGCACGCTCGATGTTCCGGTGGAGACGCTGGATGATTTGTCGGAGACGGAATAATCAGCTACTCAATATTAAAATGTCGCGTTTTCGGACATCCAGCAACGACTCGATTCCGCCGTACTATTCCTATTGATCCTGTTGCTTCTGGTTGAGGATCTTTCTGCATGCCGCTAGCTATTCTCTATAGCCGAGCGATCTCCGGCATGGAGGCGCCACTGGTCACGGTGGAAGTTCACATCGCAAACGGTCTGCCCAGCTTTACCATCGTCGGACTGCCGGAAGCGGAAGTGAAAGAAAGTAAAGACCGGGTGCGGGCGGCGCTGCAAAACGCGCAATTCGAATTTCCCGCCCGGCGCATCACCGTCAATCTCGCCCCCGCCGATTTGCCCAAGGAGAGCGGGCGCTTCGATCTGCCTATCGCACTGGGCATACTGGCGGCAACGGGCCAAACCCCTTCGGACAAGCTCGACAGATATGAATGGGCGGGTGAACTCGCCCTGACCGGAGAACTGCGCGCGATCCGCGGTGCATTGGCGATGACGTACGGCGCATCGCGTTCCGGACGAAGTTTCGTGCTGCCTGCACAAAACGCGCCTGAGGCTGCCCTGGTCAAGGAAGCCGCCGTCTATCCCGCGACATCGCTGCTTCAGATTTGCGCACACCTTGCCGGGCGCGAGCCGTTGCAGCTTTACACGGCATCCAGCGTAGCAAGCACGGAAACGAGCACGTTTCAGCATCCGGGCATGGAGGAGGTGAAAGGCCAGGCGCACGCCAAGCGTGCCCTGGAAATCGCAGCGGCGGGCGGCCACAGCGTACTGATGGTAGGTCCGCCCGGCACGGGCAAGTCCATGCTGGCTGCGCGCCTTCCTGGCATTTTGCCCTCCATGACCGAGGATGAGGCGCTTGAATCCGCGGCGATGCAGTCCCTGAGCAGTGGCGGCTTCAACGTTGCCAACTGGAAACGCCGCCCTTATCGCTCGCCGCACCATACCGCATCGGGCGTTGCGCTGGTCGGCGGCGGCAGCAATCCGCGCCCCGGCGAGATTTCACTGGCGATGAATGGGGTGTTGTTTCTCGACGAACTGCCGGAATTCGACCGCAAGGTTCTGGAAGTATTGCGTGAACCGCTGGAATCGGGACGCATTACCATATCACGCGCGGCGCGCCAGGCAGATTTTCCTGCCCGGTTCCAGCTGATTGCGGCGATGAACCCCTGCCTCTGCGGTTATCTGGGACATTACAGCGGAAAATGCCGTTGTACTCCCGACCAGATAGCACGCTACCGCGGCAAAATCTCGGGCCCGTTGCTCGATCGCATCGATATACAGGTGGAGGTGCCCGCCGTGCCGCAGGAAGATTTGATGCGCCAAGCGCAAGGCGAAGCAAGCAAGGCGATCGGGGAGCGGGTTGAATTGGCTTATCAGCGCCAGATAGCTCGGCAAGGCAAGGCCAACGCGCATCTGGCAGTAAAGGATATCGATAGGTACTGTGTGCCGGATGCGCTGGGAGAGACTTTGCTCAAGCAAGCCATCAGCCGCCTGAATTTTTCCGCACGCGCTTATCACCGCGTCCTGAAAGTGGCACGTACCATCGCCGATCTGGCGGCAAGCGAAACCATAGCCAGCGCCCATATTGCGGAAGCGGTACAGTACCGGAAGCTGGACAGGAATTAGATCAGCCAGGGGTATCAAGCCATTCCACGATCACATGGCGCAGTTTGACGAGCCTATTCGATTTCACCTTTGTCATTCAGACACACACCGGGGTTTTGTCGAGTTACGCCGGCTACCCTGAAAAAACCAAATCCATTGAATCCGGCGTACCTCTGCTTTGCGGCGTAAAATATTTTTTATCAAACAGCTTGACAGCGATAATTCCGTATACTAATTTTAAACATGCTGGAAGAAAAAAACCGGGGAGAAGCGTGTGTTCATCCCGCAGGACAAACATCGCAATCTCAATCCAGCCTGAAATTACATCCCCCAATTCCCTTGAGTTATCGCTGCTACTTTCCATAAAAAGGAGTTAATAATGTCTGATGAGCAGAAACCGGAGGATTCTCCAGCACCCGCCCCGGAAATTGATCCACAGGCAGCGAGAGCGCCGCAGCCTCGTTTGCTGGCTGCAAATGCCAGACTGACCGATCTTACGATCGGCGATCTGACTTCCATTATTGCGGCTGAGGCCAACAAAGCCATCGCATCCCGCCTGGGCAATATCGGCAATATAGGCGCTGCCGGCAGTCATGTAAATTCCGGGCCGCCAGGATTTGTCAACGGCGGTGGCCATGCCAATTTCGACCCGGCCAGAGGCATCGGCAATCGCGTGAATGTCGGCGATCTCGGCAGGGCGGGTGTCCATGTGAACTCCGGCCCTCCGGGATTCGTCAACGGCGGCGGTCATGCCAATTTCGACCCGGCCAGAGGCATTGGCAATCGCGTGAATGTCGGTGATCTCGGCAGGGCAGGTGTCCATGTGAACTCCGGTCCTCCGGGATTCGTCAATGGCGGAGGGCATGCCAATTTCGATCCGGCCAGAGGCATCGGCAATCGTGTGAATGTGGGCGATCTTGCCAGAGCCGGCTCGCATGTGAACTCCGGCCCGCCGGGATTCGTCAATGGCGGGGGGCATGCCAATTTCGATCCCAGGGTTAACGTGGGCGCGGGCCTCATCAACGTCACCCTGCCGGACGGAGGCCAGGTCGCCATTCCGGCTGCCGGCCCGGTGGATTTGCACGTACGCGGCTTCCACATTACACGTTAGCCAACCCGACCGATGAATCATATGCCGGTCCATGTTGGTTGAGGGGGCGACCTGGTCAGGCCGTGCCGCCCGATCGCTTCGCGCTTTTGTCGAAGCGGCCTGCCAGGATGAAAAGCTGCGCCGGTTACTCGAAATGGATCCTGCGACGGCGCTGCGCGAGTGGCAGTGGGAATCCGATGTCGTACCGGCATCGCTGCCTCCGCCTATGGGCGCGGTGTCGGTCTGTATCGATGACGCGAGCCTGTTGGGTCCGATAACGTGGCGAACCGAGACGGATGAGGCACTGTTGCGGCAAACGCAGCTGCGCCTTTTACTTGCGGGAGCCAAGCCTCTGGCCCTGATGCATGGCAGCGAGCAAAGTCTGACCGCCCTGGCGACCTGGATGCGGGCCCGCGGTTACTACACACTACTTGGTCCGCATGAATTCCTGCCGCAACACGATTCATGCAAGGGTGGCTACAGTAATCGCATGACAAAGGTAACCAGCGCATGCGCCGGTTCCGGCGCATGGCGTGGATTGCTGGTTGCTCCCGACGAACAAACCGTGCTGATGGCTTGGCTATGTCAGCTGTTTGGATGGGAAAGCTTCCTGGGAAGATTGCTCGGTTATCCGTCCTGCTGCTGCAAAGCGTTCGAAGAACGCTGGCCAATCGCTGCTTCGAACCACGAAGGGGATGTAGGCCTCTTGCTGCTGAAGGAATCGGAGGCGGCACCGACGGTGCATAATCTGAGCTGGACCACAAACATTTTTTCGCGCTATTTTGGGTGGGAAATTATTCAGCATTTTCCCTGCCGGCTGGATTGTCCCGCCACGACAAATCTGGCCCGGCGCTATTTCGCGGTCCTTATGCACTATTGGCCGGCGGAGGCACAGGAGGTACTGGGATATTTGGCATCTCCCCTGCTGGTGATCCCCAATCACGGCTACAGCCTTTTTCACGGCGGACGCGTGGTGCGCGAGAACACCGGCACAAGCCTGATCTATGATCCCGAACAGGTCCAGATTATCGGTATGGACAGTATGTTTACCGATGAAATCGTATCTTCGTCCCGATTGACGGCGGGTATGAACGGGGGCTGGAAAATTGCCGGTGGCGACGTTCCAGGCTGGCTGCTGGATGTCAGCCTTGATGAGGCTGTTTAGGAGAATCGCGATATGAAATATTTCAGCAGGCCCTACAGGGAAAACGCCGAAAGCACCTATTTGGCGGAGGCTCACCGCAAGCACTACGAACCTTTCGGTACGATCAGCTTAAGCGATCAAACCGTGCTGGGCACGGAAGGCATTGTCCTGGAGGATATCGCGGGCGAGACACTTGCCATTCACCCCGAGAATGCGGCGTGGGCATTTCTCAGTGCCAGCGAGTCAAAGTGGTTTCGGCAACTGGATGAAAAGCCATTTGGCTGGTTACGCCATAATCTATCGCAATACGGTCCGGATAATGCGCTCGATTTTGCCGCCCAACTCTATCGGCGCGGTCTGCTGACGCTTAATGGACATGCTGCCGTAGACCGGCGAATGTTCGCGGACGGGCCCAATTACGATGAGGGAAACCTGATCGAATTGCTCATTACCGAGAAATGCAATCTTGCCTGTCCCTACTGCCTGGCGGGAGCCAACTCATCCATGCCGGCCATGGATCGGGATATTGCCCGGAAGACTGTGGATCTTGCATTTGCCATGCGCGAGAGCGACACGCTGGCTTTCGAGTTTGCCGGGGGTGAGCCGTTCCTGAAATATGAACTCATGAAGGAAACCGTGACATACATTCGTAATCATCCATTACGAGGCAACCGCAGGCTATTTCTCAGCACGCAAACCAATGCCACCTTACTGAATGAGGAACGGGTCCGCTGGCTGAAGGAGGAGGATATCCGGGTAGGAATTTCTCTCGATGGAGGCGCACAACAGCAGAATTCGAGCCGCCCTCAGGTCAACGGCAAGGAGTCTTTCAGCAAGATTGCCAGAGGAATCGACCTGCTGCACCGGTTCGAGGTACCCTTCGGCGGCCTGGTGGTGCTGAACCGGTCCAATGCGGATGACCCGGCGGCCTTGGCCGCCACCATGCTCAATCTCGGCATCCATGGCTTTCGGCTGAATCCCGTGGCCTATCTGGGCGATGCACGAAAGAACTGGAACAAGGTTGGTTTGAGCCAGGATCAGATCATTGATTTTGTCAAAGACCTGATGAGCCACGTAGTGGCGCAAAAATTGCCATTGCTGGAAGACAACGTCCGCAGCATGTGCGACTTTCTCACCAGCAAACAGCGTAGAACGCGCTGCATGCGAACCCACTGCGGGGCTGGGGAAACTTTCCAGGCCGTTGCCGCCAATGGCGACATCTATCCCTGCGGCCGTGCCACGCAATCCCCCGGGCTCAAGCTGGGAAATATTTTCGATGCCGGCCTGGAAAGCCTGTCACAACCGTCCCGGCATAATGCCGTCATACAGCAAATCCGAGAACGCCGCCCCGCTGATCTCGAAGGGTGCGACACCTGTTCCTATCGGCAGCTATGCCAGTCCGGGTGTTCCGCACAAGCGTGGGAAAGTTACGGCACGGTCCGCCACCGCACCCCCGAATGCTCCTTTTACAAAACGCTTTATCCCTATTTGATGCGCTGGCTGTCCTTCGATGAAATCGCGTTCGATCACCTGAACACTTACAATTATTTCAATAACGAGGGTGAACGCTTTTCCCGCGACTTTACCCCCATAAAATGCCATGCGGTAGCGGTGTGAAGCTCAACGACGCCGGTCTGAAGAAAGTATCGCGGGAAGGGCTGCCGAAGCATGTACTGACGGACTGTGCGGGCCTGTGTTACCCGGCCGGGCCCGGCGAAACCGTCGACATATTGCTCGGATTCTCCGCGCTGGCCCGTTCAGTACGCTTACGGAACCAGCTCTCCGCGGCGATGGACACAATGGACGCGAACGAGAACCCGCTCGCGCAGCGTCTTATCGCGACCCTTGATAACCTGCCTGCCGATGCCCGCGCCCGGCTGTTTTCCACTCCACTGGCAGAAATAGACACCGCCCCGAGGATGGAACCGGACGGCTCCGGCAATCCCGGCGCAGGAAGGATATTGTCCGGGGTGCGGCATTTCATTCACCATCCCGACGTACGCGACATCGCCTTTATTCTGCCCCGTTGTCTCTTCTCGGCGGGTCCGCTGTATCTGCCGCACGTGCACGCCATGCTGTCCAATGATGCGCCAGGCATCACACTGGCGGTGGTGGAAAATGAAGGTAAAACGCATTTCGTCTGGAGCGATGGATTGAGTCTGACGCTTGTCAATGACGGAAGCGGATTACCGACGGGTTTCAGTCATCCCCGCCTCGCGGCCCTGCCGTATATTGGTGGTTTTCCCGTGCTTAACGGAGTCGCCGAAGTTACTCCCCTGCTATCCTCTTTCGAGCCCGCAATGGATGAGGAGATTGACATGGGAGCCGGGCGTATCGAAGCAGCGCTGGAATTGCTTAGCCAGATCTGGCCGCTCGCCTTCCATGCCCTCCATCGCCACGTCAAAGCACTGTGTATTCTGAAACAACGCGAGTACTCGCGCAGCCACAGCCCGCCGGAGCTGCCGGGAACCATATTCATGAGCGCCGATGACGTCGAGCATATCGGTGATTTGCTGTGCCATGAATCGAGCCATATCAGGATGAATATTTTCCGGCGCTACGATGCGATTGCCCGCGCGCGCGATCCGGACTCGGAAGCCATCGGTTTCGTCTCCCCCTGGCGGCCGGATTTACGTCCATTGCGAGGGCTGGTGGATGGCGTACATGCTTTTCTCAATGTTTGCCGCTATTATCGCCGGCTGGAGATGCGATTTCCCGATGCATGGACCTCCGGCACGATTTATGAGCGACAAAAACGGAATGTGATTCAGGCAGGCATTACGTTGCGCGAGCACGCTGTGCCGACGCAGATCGGCGCCATCCTGCTGGAAGAATTTGCCCGCGAGGAAGGCTTGCTGTGAATACTCTCACTCCCAACTGCATGGTCGATACCGGCACGGATCTGAATATCGACCCCTCGTCGCTGGCCCGACTGCGTATGGAATTCCTTGATCGTGGCGCAGCCGTATTGGGCCCACCCGCGCTCAGCCATGATACGCATATGAATCTTCTCGGCGAGGCGCTTGCGCAACAGCGGGATGCGAGCTGGAGCCTGGTGGCGAAGCAATGTCCTGGAGAAATCTCCCAGCACAATATACGCGCACATCTCGGACCACACGCACGGCGCTTTCTCTCGTCGGCATCTGTGCTGGCCTACCTGGAGCGTGTCACCGGCCATCGACTTGCTCCGTCCTGGAGTGCCAGTTGCTATACCTATTACGATGAGCCAGGTCAACACATGGGCGAGCACTGCGACAAAAAGGAAGCCTGCCGCATTGCCCTGCTGATCTACCTTCAGACCCTCTGGATGCCCGATGTTCAACCGTCGGCGGGGCTGCAACTACATGTATTTCGCGGCGACAACGCAGCAAGCGGGTTACTGCTGCGCATCACCGGGTTGTCCAACCGGATTGTTTTCCTGAATGGTGCCGAGCAGGCGCACCTGCGGCCCGCTCTAGCTATGGGGGAACATATGACGATGCTGGCGGGCTGCTACCGGTTAGCAACCCCGGAATAACCCACAAGGCAACCTTAACGCCATGCAATGGAATGATTGGCCTCCAAGCGATCCGGCGCTTATGCCGGGTTACGAAGCGTGGCGAGCTGGAAAACTCGAGGATGCCCGGTTGTTCTTTCAGGAAAGTGCAGAGAAGCAACCGGATTGTGCCGATGTCTGGCGTGGGTTAGGCAATGTTGCCTGGTCCGGCCAGGATTTTACGGTCGCGCTTACCCATTTCAGCGCAGCGTTACGCCTGGCACCGTGGAATCCGATGCACTGGGGTAATGTGGGCTTGGTTCGCCGTGACCTTGGCGAACCGCAGGCCGCAATATCGGCCTTTCGCGTTGCGCTCGGCCTTGATCCGGAATATGCGCCGGCACTCAATGAATGGGCAAATGTCTTATTCGATGTGGGTCGCTATGCGGAAGCATTGCCGCTGTATGATGCCTCACTGGCAATCGACGGTAATCGAGCGGTAATACATCACAACAAGGGAGTCTGCCTGCGCTATCTGGGAAGATTGCCGGAAGCAGTACGCTATTTTCGCGCCGCGTTGATACTGGACCCTGGTTATCGCTATTCCCTGGAAGAACTGCAGCGCCTGGAGAAAACGTAGGTGCCAAACAATAAAACCAGTAAACAGGAAACCGCGCCCTATGACGTCGTGATCGTGGGCGGCGGTATTGCCGGCTTGTATTGTTGCCATGAGCTGATCAAGAAAAAGGAATTACTCAAGATCAACAGCATTCTCCTTCTTGAAGCTTCGAATCGATTTGGAGGCCGAATAGAAACCTGGTCCTTGTTGAGGGCCAATGAGAATAACGGCGAAACCATCGGATTCGACGATACGTGGGATCCATGCAACTGGGATTTTAGCAGCGGCAAACCCGATCCTCTTGAACCACAGGGCGACAAGAAATCTCCCTTTAAAAGCCCTGTAGAGAAACGGTCGATACTACAAGACGGCAAAGTCGTTGAGACGCTGTCACGGACGGAATATTTTCGCGCTGAATTTGGACCCATGAGGATTGACCCACGCGATCAGCCTTTATTGCAGGCCCTGCTTGGCGAACTGGAAATCAGGGAACCCGTTCCGGGCGAGGAGGAAAGCCTGGATGATCTGATACCGTTCTCTTCGTACGTATCGGAAGACCCGATGGAACCGCGGTTTACCCTTCACGAAGAGGAAGCCAAACAGAAAACGCCATTTGACCTGATGATACTGGCGCTCAGGCGCATCTTCGAACTTGTCGATCTCCCCGATATAGCCAGCCCCTGGGAGACCAGCGCAGCCAATGAGCAATGGAGAAATTTAAAGGACGAATCTTTTTTTTATCGCCATTACTGGAAAGGGGAACTGCTCGAATGGATCCACAATATTACTGACGACGACCTGGAGGTCATTAGAAAAAGTGCGTGCTTCAGGGATCAGCCGCTTTGGAACCTCGGTTTCTGGAATGTGCTCAGTGATGTGCTGAGCCATTACGCTGTTGTCAAGATAAGGGATTGGGGAAGTTATTATCACTTTGTCCACGAAAATTTGAATGCCGCGGAATGGATAATTTTCTGGCTCAGGGCGATTCGAAGCACCGGATCGCTTCGCGGCATTCGCGGCGGAATGAGCCGGATCATCTGGAAGCTTCTGGAGAAGCTTCATAAGGAAAGAGAAAATAATCCGTCATTGTGTATTCAGAAAGGCAGGAAAGTATCGGGCCTCCAATTCAATGGCGACGAGATCAGCGTCTTGGTTGAGGATGAGGAAGAACCCATCAGGGCGCGGCGGGTTATTCTGGCTTTGCCTAAGCGCCCACTCGAACAAATGTCCTGGAACGGACGACCCCCGCAAAAAAGACTCAAGGAAGCGCTAAATGCCGTGGCCGGCCTGCCGTTGCTGAAATGCTTCTTCGTTATCGAGAAACCCTGGTGGGAAGATAACAGGCCGCTTAACCGTAGTGCCGCAGATATACCTACGCGAGAACTGCTCTACGTAAAAAGTAACGATGGGACCAAGGGGCTGATCATGGTGTACACCGACCGCCCTGCCATCACATTCTGGTCGGATTACCTGAGGACGACGGAATCAAGTCAAAACCAACCCGATCAGGCGCCGACGGAAGATCCTCAGCTCCAGAGCCAGGACGTGGCCAGGACCTGGTTCCTGAAGCTGGGAAAAGGATCCTCTCATCCGGATGCGCCAGACGCGGCCGAATCGCTCTATTTCAGCGACAAAAGCCGGATTATCGTGAAAGAGGCGGGATATCCCCGATTGTGGCGGCGTTTTGTGCAGTTTGCGCGCGACTATGAGCACCATGATTTTACCCAGGATCGCCTTCTTGCCTGCGGGATGCGCGATTGGGGCAAGGAACCTTTTGGTGCGGCCGCGCATGGATGGCTACCAGGCGTGATGTCCTGGAAGCATATCGAGTTCCTGGAGGCGTTTTCCCTGAATCCGGATTCCTCCGGAAAAAGGAATGTTCACGTCTGCGGGGAAGCGTTTTCCGATTACCAGGGCTTCATCGAGGGCTCGCTTCGATCGGCGAGGCGCGTTCTACGCAGCATGGAGAAACAGGCAAAGTCAATTGGCTGAGATGAGCTCCGCTATCGCGCTATGGAAGTAAGGGTGGCCTAACGCCTGGCGACGGTTGGGGATGATTGGGGATGGTTGGGGCAAATGCCCGCAGGGGCGTGATAGAATCAACCTCCACCTCAAACGTAGCGCTGCCATGAACGAAACTCCTCGCACCAAATTGCTGGAAGAAATCCTCGCACGCCGCATCGTGCTGCTGGACGGCGCCATGGGAACCATGATCCAGAGCTACAGGCTCAATGAAGCGGATTATCGTGGCGCTCGCTTTGCCGATTTTCCCCATGACATCAAAGGCAATAACGATCTTCTGACGCTCACCCAGCCGCAGGTTATCCGTGCCATCCACGATGCCTATCTGGAAGCGGGTGCGGATATCATCGAGACCAACACCTTCAATTCCACTGCCGCCTCGATGTCGGATTACCACATGCAGGATCTGGTATACGAGCTCAATTTTGCCGGCGCCAAACTCGCGCGGGAAGCGGCACAGGCGATGGAGGCGAAAACGCCGGAAAAACCGCGCTTTGTCGCGGGCGTGCTGGGGCCGACCACCAAGACGGCATCGATCTCCCCGGATGTCAATGACCCGGGTTTCCGCGGCATTACTTTCGATCAACTGGTGGCGGATTATTCCGAATCCATTCGCGGCCTGATCGATGGCGGCGCGGATATCCTGCTGGTCGAAACCATATTCGATACGCTCAATGCCAAGGCAGCGCTGTTCGCCGTGGATCAGTATTTCGAGACGCACGGCACAAGATTTCCCGTGATGATTTCGGCAACGATTACCGATGCTTCGGGACGTACGCTTTCCGGGCAGACGCCGGAGGCTTTCTGGAATTCCGTAAGTAACGCGCGGCCATTGTCGGTCGGGCTCAACTGCGCGCTGGGAGCGGAGTTGATGCGTCCCTATATCGAAGATTTGTCGAGGGTGGCCGGTGTGCGTGTCAGCGCGCATCCCAATGCCGGCCTGCCCAATCCGCTGGCTGAGACAGGCTATGACGAGTCGCCTGAATACACCGCGGGTCTGATAAAGGATTTTGCGCAATCGGGTTTCGTCAATATCGTCGGCGGCTGCTGCGGTACGACACCCGCCCATATCAAAGCGATTGCGGATGCGGTAAACGGTATCGCGCCGCGAGTCATACCCGATATTCAAAAAAAATTGCGGCTGTCCGGCCTGGAGCCGCTTGCTATCGGCGATGACTCGTTATTCGTGAATGTCGGCGAGCGAACCAATGTCACCGGCTCGAAAGCTTTCGCCCGCTTGATACTGAACAATAATTATTCGGAAGCCCTGAGTGTTGCCCGGAACCAGGTGGAAAATGGCGCGCAGATCATCGACATCAACATGGATGAAGCGATGCTCGACTCGCAGAAGGCGATGGTTACGTTCCTGAACCTTGTCGCCGCCGAACCGGATATCAGCCGCGTGCCCATCATGCTGGATTCGAGCAAGTGGTCGGTGATCGAAGCGGGACTGAAATGCATTCAGGGCAAGGCAATCATCAATTCCATCAGCTTGAAGGAAGGCGAAGCGGAGTTCATCGAACATGCGAAGCTTGCGCTCCGCTACGGGGCAGCGGCAATTGTCATGGCGTTCGATGAAGAAGGCCAGGCCGACACGCTTGCGCGCAAAGTGGACATCTGCACGCGCTGCTACCGCATTCTGGTGGATCAGGTAGGCTTTCCGCCCGAGGACATCATTTTTGATCCCAACGTTTTCGCGGTCGCCACGGGCATCGAGGAACATAATAATTACGGCCTGGATTACATCAATGCCACGCGCCTGATCAAGCAAACCCTGCCGTATGTCAAGGTGAGCGGCGGCGTGTCCAATGTGTCGTTCTCTTTCCGCGGCAACGAACCGGTGCGGGAAGCGATCCATACTGCTTTCCTCTACCATGCGGTTCGCGCCGGCATGACCATGGGCATCGTCAACGCCGGGCAGCTTGGCGTTTATTCGGATATCCCCAAGGATCTGCTGGAACGGGTCGAGGATGTGCTGCTGAACCGCCCCCCAAAAGAAGGTGGAGACGCAAGCGCCACCGAGCGGCTGGTGGAATTTGCCGAAAGCTTCAAGGGACAGACCAAGGAGAACATTGAAGACCTTGCCTGGCGCAACGAATCGCTGCAGCAACGCCTGACTCACGCGCTGGTAAGGGGTATCACCACTTACATCGTGGAAGATACCGAGGCGGCACGGCTCGAAGTCGCTGAGGCAGGCGGGCGCCCCATCCAGGTGATCGAGGGGCCGCTCATGAACGGGATGAACGTGGTGGGCGACCTGTTCGGCTCGGGCAAGATGTTTTTGCCCCAGGTGGTCAAGTCAGCGCGCGTCATGAAGCAGGCGGTGGCGCACCTGCTGCCGTTTATTGAAGCGGAAAAGAAACTGCTGGGCGATTCCAGGCCCAAGGGCAAGATCGTGATCGCCACGGTCAAGGGCGATGTTCATGATATCGGCAAGAATATCGTCACGGTAGTCCTTCAATGTAACAATTATGCCGTAGTGAATATGGGCGTAATGGTGCCTGCTGCACAGATTCTGGAAATGGCGCGGCGTGAGCAGGCCGACATGATCGGGCTGTCGGGCCTGATTACGCCCTCGCTGGAGGAAATGGCGCATGTGGCGAAGGAAATGGAAAGGGAAGGTTTTACCATTCCTTTATTGATCGGCGGGGCAACCACTTCGCGTGTGCACACTGCCGTGAAAGTGGCTCCCCATTACAGCGGCATTACCGTGTGGGTCCCGGATGCGAGCCGCGCCGTGAGCGTGTGCAGTAATTTGCTGTCGGAGGATCTGAAGGCGGGTTACGTGGAGAAACTCCAGGCCGAGTACGAAAAAGTGCGCGCCCAGCATAAAAATAAAAGAGGGCCTGCGCCCATGCTATCCATAGCGGATGCCCGGAAGAATGCTTTTAAAATCGATTGGGAGAGCTATACGCCGCCTGAACCGGATTTTATCGGCGTAAGGTCCTTGAAAAACTATCCACTGGAAAAACTGGTGCCTTTCATCGACTGGACGCCGTTCTTTCAGGCGTGGGAATTGTCCGGCCGGTTTCCGGCAATTCTGCAGGACGAGGTGGTGGGAGAAGCGGCCACCAATCTGTACCGCGACGCCCAGGACATGCTGAAAAAAATCGTCGAGCAGAAGTGGCTGACAGCCAATGCCGTGTTTGGCCTTTTTCCCGCCAACACGGTCAATGATGACGACGTGGAAATCTACACGGATAAGGCTCGCACCCGGTTGGCGATGACTTTTCACAATTTGCGCCAGCAGACCCAGAAACCGGCCGGGCGTCCAAACCTGTGCCTGGCTGATTTCGTCGCGCCCAAGGAAACCGGTATAAAGGATGCCATCGGGGCATTCGCGGTGACTGCGGGCATGGGGATAGACGCGCGGATAAAAGCATTCGAGGAGGCGCATGACGACTACAGCGCAATCATCCTGAAGGCGCTGGCGGACCGTCTGGCCGAAGCTTTCGCCGAGCACATGCATTGGCGGGTACGACGTGAATTCTGGGGTTTCGCCAAAGACGAAGACCTGGATACCGAGCAACTCGTCGGCGAAGAATATCGTGGCATCCGCCCCGCGCCGGGCTATCCTGCCTGCCCCGATCATACCGAGAAGGGGCCTTTGTTCGAAATGCTGAAAGCACCCGAAAATGCGGGCATTATCATCACTGAATCCTACGCCATGGTGCCTACTGCGGCGGTATCCGGTTTTTATTTTTCTCACCCCGATGCGGATTATTTTGCGGTAGGCAAAATCGGCAAGGATCAGGTGGAAGATTACGCGAAGCGCAAAGGCTGGACGCTGGAGGAAACCGAGCAATGGCTGGCACCCGTCCTCGCATATGATCGATAACTACGGTCGAAAAAGTGAATTGTCGGCCGGCTGACTGCGGGCATGCGGTATTCTGCAGAAAGGTGATGCGAGACGAGTCGATCAGCTCTTCATGCGGGTGATTTTCACCACTTCGGGAATACGCCTCAAGCTGCGTATCACTTGCGCCAGATGATGGCGGTTGCGGACCTGCAACATGAAATTCATGGTGGTGTACGTACCCTCTCCTTCATCTTCGTCCATGGCAACATTGTCGATATTGGATCCGGCCTCGGCGATCGCGGCAGCCACTCTCGCCAGCACGCCACGTTGATCGGCCACCAGCAGCTTGATGCTGACCTCGAACTGCCTGCTGATATCCTTGCCCCAAGCCACGTCCAACCAGTTTTCCGAGTTACCGCGGTTTTTCAGGGCGGCCGGGCAGTCATGGGTATGAATCACAAGCCCCTGATCTTTCTTGATAAAACCAATAATGGAATCCCCCGGGATGGGGCGGCAGCATTTCGCAAACTGCACTGCCATGCCCTCTGTGCCAAGTATGGTGATGACGCCTCCAGTCCCATTCGGGCCGGAGGCGGATTCTCCCGGAACCGCCAGCCGCCTGGCAATTACCGCCGGCAGGTGCTTGCCCAGTCCCATATCCGCCAGTAAATCCGTCCTGGATTTAGCCCCGCTCTCGCGCGCCAGTTTTTCCCACTGCACCGCGCTTATCGTTTCGGGATCGACCTTGAGCGAAATCAAAGCTTGATTCAGCAGGCGTTCCCCCAGTTTGGCCGACTCTTCATATTGCATGGTCTTGAGAAATCGGCGGATATGCGAACGTGCCTTGCCGGTGCCCACGTAATTAAGCCAGGCAGGATTGGGTTTTGCATGTGATGCGGTCACGATCTCCACACGGTCGCCGCTTCGAAGCATGGTGCGCAATGGCGCATTTTCACCGTTTATTTTTGCCGCCACGCAGCAATCGCCGATGTCGGTATGCACTGCATAGGCGAAGTCCACTGCGGTGGATTCTTTCGGTAGCGCCAATATCTTGCCTTGAGGCGTAAATACGTAGACCTCGCCGGGAAACAGGTCAACCTTGAGATGTTCCAGGAATTCCAGCGAATCGGTGGAGTCGCTGAGGGTTTCCAGCAGGCTCTGCAACCACTGGTGGGTTTTCATGTGCAGGTCGTTGAGATCCGCATCCGTACTCTTGTAGAGCCAGTGAGACGCGACGCCTGCCTCGGCGATTCGATGCATTTCGGGGGTACGAATTTGCACTTCGATGGGCGTGCCGTAGGGTCCCCACAAGGTGTTGTGCAACGACTGGTAGCCATTTCCCTTGGGGATGGCGATATAGTCCTTGAATTTTCCGGGGATGGGGTTGTAGAGGCTGTGCAATGCGCCCAGTGCGATATAACACGAGGGTACGTCCTTGACGATGACGCGAAAGCCGTAGATATCGAGGATCTCGGAAAATGTGAGATTCTTTTCCACCATTTTCGTGTAGATACTATAGAGCTGCTTTTCTCGCCCCGTCACCTCGGCATCCAACCCTGCCACTTTAAGACGCTGCTTGATCGTATCCAGGATTTTCGTGACCATTTCCCGGCGATTTCCGCGGGCCGCCTTGGTGGCGTTGGCCAGAACACGGTAGCGCGTCGGGAACAGGTAACGAAAGCTTAAATCCTGCAGTTCATGATAGATATTGTTGAGCCCCAGCCGATTGGCGATAGGGGCATAGATTTCCATGGTTTCGCGCGCGATACGGCGCCGTTTCTCTGCCCGCATCGCTTCCAGCGTACGCATGTTGTGCAGGCGGTCCGCCAATTTGATAAGTATGACGCGCACGTCCCGCGCCATGGCCAGCAGCATTTTGCGGAAATTCTCCGCTTGCGCATCCGCATGGGTCTGGAACTCGATCTTGTCGAGCTTCGAAACGCCGTCCACCAGATCCGCAACCGATTTGCCAAATCTATTACTGATCTCGGCTTTGGAGACATGCGTATCCTCCATCACATCGTGCAGTAGCGCGGCTGCCAGCGTCTGGGTGTCCAGGCGTAATTTGCCGAGTATGCTGGCTACCGCCAGCGGATGGGAGATATAGGGTTCGCCGGATTTTCGGAATTGCCCGGAGTGGGCACTTTGACTGAAAAGATAGGCGTTCTGAAGTTCGGAGACATCCTCGCGCTTAAGATAGCTTGACAGCTCGCGAAAAAGGAAACTCGCCTCAGGCAAGGTAGCAGAAGAATCCGGCAGACCTCGTGCTCGCATCGTCGTTTCCTTGATTTCCCTGTTATACCAGTACAGTTTTTTTCAGGACGGCATCACCTTCATGGCAATCGATAATTCTTTTCTACAAATGCTTATCCGTGTATTCAAGCAGGCTTTTTACAAGAAAGCTCAGGTCCATTCAAAAATCAAATGGGACCCGTTGTGAGAAGTTCAACGCCCACTCTTCCTTGTGCAAGTTCGCGCAATGCGATGACGGTGGGTTTATCCCGGGCGGGCTCCACCATGGGGGTGCCCCCCACTGAAAGCTGTCTTGCGCGAACGGTCGCGACCAAAGTCATATCGAAGCGGTTGGAAATTCTTTTCAAACAATCGTCAACGGTAATACGCGCCATGATCTTGCCTCTGCTAATGTATAGAAATTGAAGTATAGAATGCCCCACCAACTAAAGGCAACCTGCGAAAGAGAAGTGTAGCGCCGCCAGCCATTTGACCGGACGTTGGAATTATCGTCGCTTATGGAGAAGGCGTTCTGCCGAGTTGCGACACCAGACCACGGTGGCGGGCAAGCTGTTTCGTCATTCTCAAGCGCTCGGCTTGTACAATGCACTTCAAATCTTGTAATGCCTTGTCCAGCCTGTCATTGATGATAACATAGTCATACTTGCCGGCATGGCTGATTTCGTCGCGGGCCGCCGCCAGGCGCCGTCCGATCGCTTCGAGACTATCCTGAGCCCGTTGCCTCAAACGCATTTCCAGCACCTCGAGCGAAGGGGGCAGAATAAAAATTTTTACTGCCTGAGGAAAAACCTTCTGCACCTGATGAGCGCCCTGGCTATCAATTTCCAGCAGAACGTCGCGTCCCGAAGCTACGGTTTCGTTGATCCAACGTTTTGAAGTGCCGTAGAAATTTCCGTAAACTTGCGCACTTTCCAGAAACTCGTCCTGTTTCAGCCTCTGCTCGAAAATCTCCCGGCGTATAAAATGATAATCGCGCCCGTCGATTTCTTCAGGACGCGCCGGCCGCGAGGTGTATGAAATTGACAGGCTCAGGTCGATACCGGTTTGAAGCAGGGCTTTGACCAGGCTGGTTTTTCCCGCGCCTGATGGGGCACTGATAATATATAAGTCACCCGGCGTTATGATCATATTGAAGTTAACCCTACAGTATTAACGCACGGTATCACCCCCCAGTTTGCTGGTTGCGGTGCTCCCCTCTTGTCAGCCTTTTTATAGCAGCGCTGTCGCTTGATTATCAAGTGTGCTGCCAAAGTTTAACAGCTTCGGCTCATTCCAACCAAGCCGACTGATCCGGTTAATCCAATCAATGCTATTAATCCTGAATCCGGCAGGTGGACGGGGCGGATTCAGGATTAATGCGTACGAACCCAGCGCACAATATCCTGTGTTGTCAAAGCACCGGCCTGCCGCGCTACTTCATGCCCATCTTTAAACAGAATCAAAGTAGGGATACTGCGGATGCTGTATTGCGTACCTAGCGTCTGCTCGGTATCGGTGTTTACCTTGGCTACACGGACAAGCGGCTCCAGCATCGCCGCAGCTTGCACGAAGGCTGGAGCCATCATCTTGCATGGCCCGCACCACGGCGCCCAAAAATCCACTACCAGCGGTATATCATTGTGGTCTAGGTGTCGTGCGAATGTGGACGTGGTGAGCTCTACCGGATGGCCCGTGAACAAAGGCTGGTGACACTGCCCGCAACTGGGTTTCTGGTCGAGTCGCGCAGTCGGCACACGATTGATCGCTTGACAGTGAGGGCATACGAGGTGAGAGGAGTCGCTCATGGAGTTCGTATATCGCAGTGATTGATTACTTGATCAGATGAGGACGGTCCGCCCGACCTTCAAGATGTCATTTATCTACGCCCGGCCTTTTTTTGATTCACGTGGGCTGACAAATTTTAATCTCATGTCCAACCCTCATCTCTAATTCTTGCAGCGGCTGCAAAAAGTATCCCAAAGATATCCCATCTTCGCTTTGTGGCAAAACCGACCTCATATTATCTCTGTGGCTTAGCGCACGGATATAAGCGTGAAAAGGCAAATAATATGGATGCTCTATCTCTATATGAGGGGAACGCCATGAATAGTATAACTTCCTGGATTATTTATATTGTAATACTTGTTACCGGCTTGGGCATTCTGGGAATAGGTTGGGTATAAGTCATCGCCTCGGACCCATAAACGCCGTGGAGTGCTGCTCGGGCCAATTTAGGAAGAGAAAGCCGGAGACTTTTAACGCCCCCTCCATTCACGCTCATAAATTGTCACTCAATATTCTGCACCTGCTCACGCATTTGCTCGATCAGGACTTTGAGTTCGATGGAAATTTTCGATACTTCCGCATCTACCGATTTTGAACCCACCGTGTTGGCTTCGCGGTTGAGCTCCTGCATCAGGAAATCCAGCCGTTTGCCGATTGCGCCGCCTTTGCGCAAAACCCGTTCCACTTCTTCAAAATGGGTCTGCAGGCGGGACAATTCCTCGTCTACATCGATTTTGCCGGCGAACAATGTCAGCTCTTGCCGGATACGCTCATCATCGCAATTTATCATGGCATCGCGCAAACGGGCTTTGACCTTTTCCTGAAATGCCACAAGCAAGGCGGGAATACGCGGTGCTACTTCTGCTGCCAAGGAACGCATCCTGGAGAGGCGCTCAAGCAGGATGACTTTAAGTTTTTCGCCTTCGCGGGCACGTGCCGCCGCCAACTCATGCAGGGCAGCGGCCAGCAATTCCAGGCAAGGTTCACGCAGGCTCTCTGCCGGCAGTGAATTGGCCCTCAACATTCCGGGCCAGCGAAGGATATCCGCCACCTCGAGACCGTGGGCGTCGGGTAACGCAGCCCTGACAGTACGGTTCAGCGCCAGTAGTTTTTGCAACAGGTCAGCGTTGATATGCTGCAGATCTTCGATATTCGCGATCCCGGAAAAGCTTACGCGGCATTCGATTTTTCCACGATTCAGTCGGGCGGTCAGAAATTCACGCATCGTCACTTCCAGCAAGCGGAATTCGTCAGGCAGGCGGAACTGGATATCCAGATAGCGGTTATTAACCGAGCGTAGCTCCAGATTCAGTGAACCTTGTGGCAATTCGCGGGCAACCACGGCATAGCCGGTCATGCTGTAGATCGTCGCTAACTCATCCACTGACAGGTCCTGATAGGTTAAAATAGGGAGAGATGGGGATTATCGCATATGATCGTCGCAGACATGCAGGACGAGTTTGCACCCTTACCCCAATCGCCGGTAAAACGCCGTCGTTACAAAATCATCTAGAGAATCACAACCATGCGTCCCAGCAATCGCACGCCGGCTCAACTTCGTCCGGTTCAAATTACCCGTCATTACACCAAGCATGCTGAAGGTGCGGTGCTGATCGAGTGTGGCGATACCAAGATATTATGTACAGCCAGCCTGGATGAGAAAGTACCCCCGTTTCTACGTGGAAAAGGGCAGGGCTGGCTCACTGCGGAATATGGCATGCTGCCACGTTCCACTAACGAGCGCATGCAGCGCGAAGCAGCCAAGGGCAAACAATCCGGGCGCACGATGGAAATCCAGCGTCTCATCGGGCGCGCATTGCGCTCAGTAATGGATTTGACGAAACTGGGCGAGCGCACCATCCAGATCGATTGCGATGTCATCCAGGCCGATGGCGGTACACGCACCGCCAGCATTACCGGGGCTTTTGTCGCGCTGCACGATGCGGTAGAAAAGCTGTTACGCCAGCAGATGATAGATGCTACGCCGATACTAAGTCATGTTGCAGCGGTCTCGGTCGGTATGTACGAAGGCGTGCCGGTGCTCGATCTCGATTATCTTGAAGACTCCCGCTGCGACACCGACATGAACGTCGTCATGACCGGCGATTCTGGCCTGGTGGAAATGCAAGGGACTGCGGAAGGGGTGCCGTTCAGCCGCCACGACCTGGACGCCATGGTAGATCTGGCGCAGCAGGGGATACAGGAATTGATCGCAATTCAAAAAGCGGTATTGGCCGCCCGATAAAGAGCTGATATGCAAAAACTGGTAATCGCCAGCAGTAATTCGGGTAAGTTGCGGGAAATCGGCCAACTGCTGCAGCCGCTGGGGATCGAGGTATTGCCCCAGTCTGCGTTCAATGTTACTGAATCGGAAGAGCCGTATTGCACTTTCATCGAAAATGCCCTCGTCAAGGCACGCCATGCCAGCAGATGCACCGGGCTGCCGGCTCTGGCGGACGATTCGGGTATTTGCGTGAACGCCTTAAATGGCAAACCGGGCATTCTATCGGCACGGTACGCGGGAGAACCCAGGTCGGACGAGCGCAATAATCAGAAGCTGGTCGATGTGTTGACAGACGAAGCCGACCGCAAAGCTCACTATTACTGCGTAATCGTGCTCTTGCGCCACCCCGACGATCCGCAGCCCCTTATTGCCGATGGAAGCTGGCATGGTGAAATTGTGCTTCGACCGCGTGGGACCGGGGGCTTTGGGTACGATCCTTATTTTTTTCTGCCGGATCTCGGTAAAACTGCTGCGGAGCTTCCGGCGGAGCAGAAGAATCGAATTAGCCATCGCGGTAAGGCACTGGCTCGGCTCGTTGAAAGAATCAGCGAAGAGATGCTCTGAGCCAGGACTGCGTCCTGGGATCGGCGAAAAGATTGATCCGGCTCACAAAGCATGGCGTTGTTGGTTTGGATGCCGGGTCAAGTCCGGATGACAAAATTCATATTGTTTTCTTGTAGGATCGATAATTTCAATCATCGCTAAAACGATATTTTCTTTTGTTTGTCATCTCTCCTATTAGTCATGACAACAATTATTTCTCCTGCACTCATACTGGGTTCTCAGTCGCCGAAGCTGAAATCGCTGCCCCCGTTAAGCCTGTACATTCATATCCCATGGTGCATGAAAAAATGCCCCTATTGCGATTTCAACTCCCATGAGGTTCGCGATCAGAATGGCGTGCCCGAGGCTGAGTATGTGGCGGCGCTTATTCGTGACCTGGAAGCGGCGCTGCCGCAAGTTTGGGGTCGCAAGGTGGTCAGCGTGTTTTTCGGCGGCGGCACTCCAAGCCTGTTCAGTGCCCGGTCCATAGACGAAATCCTCGGTGCCGTGCGGGCCTTACTACCGCTCGAACTTTTCGCCGAGGTGACGCTGGAAGCCAATCCCGGCACTTTCGAGGCACAAAAATTCGCCGATTTTCGAGCAGCTGGAATCAATCGCTTATCTATCGGTATCCAGAGCTTCAACCCCAGGCATCTTAAATCTCTGGGCCGAATACACGACGATAACGATGCGCAGCGGGCCGTTGAGATCGCCCGGAAAAATTTCGACAATGTGAATCTCGATCTGATGTATGGCCTGCCGAACCAGACGCTGGAGGAAGCCCGCAACGATATCGAGACCGCGATCAGATGTGATGTTGCGCACATCTCGGCCTATCATCTGACGCTGGAACCCAACACGCTGTTTCATCGCTATCCGCCGCCATTGCCCGACGATGATCTGGCTGCGGAAATGCAAATAATGGTCGAGCAAACCCTCGAGCGAGAAGGCTATGTCAATTATGAAACTTCAGCGTTTGCCCGATTGGGCCGAGAATCGCATCACAACATGAACTACTGGTTGTTCGGCGATTATCTTGGGATCGGGGCAGGCGCGCATAGCAAGATAAGCTTTGCCGACAGGATCGTGCGCCAGATACGCTACAAGCAACCCGGGGAGTACCTCGCCAAAACTGCCCAGGCCACGCCGGATGCCGGCCCACCTGTCATGGAACAGCATGAAGTAGGGCGGAACGACCGTGGGTTTGAATTCATGATGAACGCGCTACGTCTTACCAAAGGCTTTGCCACGGAAATGTTCACGGAACGTACCGGCCTGCCCATCACCCGCATCCAGCGTCAGCTTGACGAGGCCGAGCAACGAGGCCTGATTACACGCGATTATCGACGCATTGCGCCTACGCTCACCGGCAGGCGCTTTTTGAATGATCTGTTGCAAATCTTCCTTCCCGAGAAAAGCAACGACAAGGTATAGCTCGTTACTTTTTTCGGAATATCAAATCCCACACCCCGTGTCCTAACCGCAAACCACGCTGTTCGAATTTGGTCAAAGGCCGGTATTCAGGACGTGATGCATAATCAATAACGGTATTGGCCAGCTGCGGTTCACCGCACAATACCCGCAATATTTGATCCGCATATTCCTCCCAATCGGTCGCGACGTGGATATAACCGCCGGGCTTCAGATGCCGGCACAGCAGCGCAACAAATTCCGGCTGTATCAATCGGCGTTTGTGGTGTCGGGCTTTGGGCCAAGGGTCGGGAAAAAAGATGTGCACGCCGTCCAGGCATTCCGGCGGCAATGCGTGTTGCAGCACTTCCACTACGTCATGCTGGACAATGCGTATATTCGTCAGCCCAAGTTCTTCGATTTGCTTGAGCAAACTGCCGACGCCGGGTGTGTGAACCTCAACAGCGAGATAATCGTTCTGTGGATGCGCCTTGGCGATAACGGCCGTCGTCTCACCCATGCCGAAACCAATCTCCAGGAATCTGAGCGCGCGCCTGCCGAAGATGGTTTCGAGATCGAGCAGGCTTGTCGCAGCACTTTCGGTGAACGGAACGCCATATAGGGGCATCAATGTTTCGTGAGCGCGACGCTGCGCATTCGAGACACGACCCTGGCGGAGAACAAAGCTTCGGATGGGACGATGCTCTGCCATTTATAAGGAATCTGAAAAACCGGCAGTGATCAGGATTTGTCTCTGTCTTTTTGCTGATGGCTGCCGGCAATGGTCCCGTCGACTGGCGAACTGGGGCTGGCATTGTAAAGCTTCTTGGCCATGCGTCCAGCCAGATAGGCTTCGCGACCCGCTTCCACCGCTTTTTTCATGGCGGAAGCCATCAGTACCGGATTGCGCGCGGCAGCAATTGCGGTGTTCATCAGGACACCGTCGCAGCCTAGCTCCATCGCGATAGCCGCATCCGAAGCCGTGCCGACACCCGCATCCACTATTACCGGAACGTTGGCATTTTCTATTATGATCTGCAAATTCCATGGGTTAAGAATACCCATGCCGGAACCGATTAGTGAGGCCAACGGCATCACCGCCACACAGCCGATTTCTTCCAGTTGCTTGGCTGCGATAGGATCATCCGAGGTATAAACCATTACCTGGAAACCTTCCTTTATCAAAATTTCGGCAGCTTTGAGGGTTTCCATCATGTTGGGGTAGAGGGTTTTCGGATCACCCAGCACCTCCAGCTTTACCAGCGTGTGGCCGTCCAGCAATTCACGCGCAAGGCGTAAAGTGCGCACGGCGTCGTCCACCGTGTAGCATCCGGCTGTGTTGGGCAACAAGGTATATCGGGATGGCGGCAGCACGTCCAGCAGGTTTGGCTCATCGGGATTTTGTCCGAGATTGGTCCTGCGAATCGCTACCGTTATAATTTCCGCGCCGCTGGCATCAACCGCGGCGCGAGTCTCGTCAAAATCCCTGTATTTTCCGGTGCCTACCAGAAGCCTGGAAGAATAAGCCTTGCCGGCAATGATGATATTGTCCACCCTTAGCCTCCCCCTACGGCCACGACGATTTCAAGCTGATCGCCTTCCGCCAGGATGGGCTGGTCGAACTTGCTGCGAGGGATGATTTCGCCATTTCGCTCTATGGCGATACGCTTGCCTTGCAATCCCATGTGCTCCAGCAATTGCGTCACATTCAGCGTCATGGCATCTGCGTCCCGAGTTCCTGTTTCCGCAGGCGAGACGGGAAAGCGTTGAGATTGACCATTAACGATAAGTTGTATCATTTTTAAAAGTCGCTTGAAGCGGATGCGTTGGGATAAGCTGTGACTTAACTTGAGCAATAAGGTTCTTTTTAATGCAGATTATACGGTGGAGCAGCTTCATAGTCGAGAATCGGGCTGCTATACGTTCGTCTGACCTGCTCCGCCTTTAACCTCTACAGTCGCGCGAAAGAACTTGTTTTTCCCGAGAACGGCGGCGCATATTTGCCGGTATCTCCAACTCTGCTGCTGCCTGCGCTATCAACTACGGCTAGCAGCCTGCGAGCTTAAAGAAATCGCAGCGAAAAAGTGTCTGGGTGAGGGCAGATTTTGCGGGTTTTGAAGGCCAATAGTTATTCTATTAGTCGAAAAAGGGGTGAAATATGAACCGGCCAGCATTTATTGGCCTCGGCAAACCGGGATTAACTGCAAATGAACCTGCATTTGATCTTCGCAAACCAAGAATAATTGCGACTGTATTTACCCTTGATAAAATATGTTATCAAGGATAAAAATTAGCAAATAAAATCTTTCTGACTCTTTGTTTATTTTTCCCTTTCACTCATCTATAAATAAAATATGAATAGCGGATGAAGAATCGCAATTTGAACTAGAAGACACCTCAATTAATCAAGAGCAAAAAATGGTAGGGGGTGAAATATGAACAATAAGATTATCGGTTCTCTAGTCGGGTTCCTAGCCAGTACCGGCATCTCTGCCCAAAACCTCCAAGCTACATTTGCTCCACCTATCTTTCTTACTGTCGCGAACAATGCCTGCGATGTGCAGACAACCCGCGCCGGATTGAGCCCTGACAAACGTGAATTGAGCATTCTTTTCCCAGGTTGCTTTCTTGATGTGGGGCAAAGCGGCCCAGAGAAGTCCGCCGCACACTGCAAGTTTGATCTGATATTTATGGAAAAATTAAGTCAACCCGAGACAGTGCGAATTGATGTTAGGGGATCGGAATTAAAAGATGCTCCTGTTCGCATGAAATACGAGATTTCTCTTGGTGACCAAACTCACAATTTTGATTATGACAAGGGGCGGATTATTAGCGGCAATGATCCCGATCAGTCTGATTTCATTCGTCGCTTTGAGCTCCGCAACATACCCGCTGGCACTAAGAAGATACGCGTATCGTTTCAGGGAAAAGCAAAAAGCTACGATGAGCAGTCGCTCGGCTTGGTACACATTGATTCACTAGACGCATGCCTTGTTGATCCACAGGATGACAACCAACTTGGATGTGGAGGTACGGCAAAAGCCTCAGCAAAATGAGCGCATCAACCCAGACAAAATTACGAACAATAAAGGGGGAAAAAATGAAAACTAGGACACTGATTGTCATCGCTGCTACATCTTTCTGTATAGGCTGCGCGAATATAAGCACTCTTAATCGCACAACTACATTGCCATCCATTAAAGGAGAGGTTAGCGGACTTGCAATACATCTGGATGCGCCTCAACGCCTTGTCTTTTCAAAAAACGGAATGGTCTGTGCAGAACCCTCTCCTGATGCACTGCAAGCATATGCCGCATCACAAGCGCTTAGTGTAGATGTTCCCAGCGAGGCGGAGATTAAGTTTGCAAACGCGTTAGCAACCAGTGCAGGAAACATTGGCCTGCGTACTCAGTCAATTACCTTGATGCGTGACCATCTATTTCGAATTTGTGAAGCCGCCTATAGTGGGCTCTTAACAGAATTTGATGTAGCACAATTGATTAGGCGTTCCCAAGATCTGACATTAGGAGTACTTGCTATAGAACAATTATCTGGAGCGGTAAAGGCACAGCAAGTGACTATGAATCCTAATGCGAATGCAGATGCATCAGCGAATCTTGCAGCTACCCAAGCCAATCTGGCGGCAGCACACGAAAAAGAACGATTAGCGAACCAAGTTGCTGTTGCAGCAGAGGAAAGAAAGACTGCTCAGGCGTCGTTGCTACAGACAAAGCAAGATTTAGCAGACAAGCCTCCAGCAGGGCAAGATCCTATTAAATTACAGGAAGATATAAAGAAGGAAAAAAAGCAGTTAGAGCTGGTTACAACGGAAGCTGAAGTTGCAAAAAGAGACCATGAAGGTGCACAAGAAGTAACCACGAAAATCGAGGAAACCTCGGGAAGGCAATGATAACAGCCACTGATGCCGCAAAGGGGGAGAGCAAATCATCTGGAGGAAAAGGAGATAGCGGAATCGACAGCAATACAGCAAACGCCATTAGCGAGGCAGCAGTGGATATTGTAGATAAAATCATCAACAAGGATCATATAGTGGACTCGTGCATTAGCCTCCTCAATAAATTTGCCACAGCGGAGCTTAAGCCTGGCACCCTGCAACAACAAGAAGACTTAAAACAAGAATTAAAAAGTCTTGAAGATGAGAGAAATAAAGTTATCGATAAAAAAAATCCTTTAGAACTTTCCAAACGAAAGCTTGAAACTGAAATTAACGTGAACAAGCCGATCTGGCCTGCAGCAACGTATGAGCAGAAATGGGGAGAGAAAGAGTACATAAGTCTAGAAATAGGGCACTTGCAGGAAAAGAAGCGGATATTGGACAAAAAGATACGAGACCGTCGAGGGATATCTTTGATCCGCGAACAATGTATAGAAATCATACAAGCGCACTTGCAAAGGCAAGAACAGCAAAGAGAGCTGGCATCGCAAGGAAATGGAGAGAGTGGAAAAAAGAAAGAGAAGGACGCACTCAGTAGCGATAAAAAACAAGAGTGACGTTAGCAGCGATGCTGGCGACAAGACGCTGGCCGAACTGCCCAGCGGATTGAAGGGCATCCCAACCAGATTACGGAGTGGAAACGGTAACTCAGCGAGCGAGAGGCAGAAGTATTTGGTGGGACCACTATGGCTGAGCCGCCGGTTGATCTGAAGGTATTACATGCCAAGATTGGTGAGCTGACGTAGGAGAATGTCGTGTCCGGCAAGTGGTAGGCGAGATCTCCCACATCGAACGTTTGATACTGAATGTGACCGGTGCCGTCTTGCCACTTGAGACGTTAATTACATGAGGGACTAAAGGGCCGGTTAACGCTACTAGAGTAAAGTTTTCCTCTTAGAACCGCGCTTGGAGCGTAATACCAGTCGCACTTATTCCCGGTTCGCGAAGATCAAATGCAGGCCCGCCGGAATAAATGCAGGTTCATTTTTAATCCCGGTTTTCAGGTTTTCAAGAGTGGATAGTTGCAGTTATTCTTGGCTCAAAATCGCGCTGACTGCTGGTCAGGCAGTTTGAAATGCAAGCTGCTACACCTAGTGTGCGAAAAAGGTCGAGGCCTGCCAAACCACATGAATCTTTAGCATCAAAAGGACCTCTCAGGATGAGTGGATATTGGTTCCTTTAGCTCGAAAACTCTTTATTGTTTCAGTTTAAGCGTTGTAAATACCATCTTTGCATCCGCTTTTAAGGCGGGATCTTTTGTGGCAGCGACAAAATCCTCGCCACACTTGGAATCATCCATGTTTTTGTAGCATAGCGAATCGCTGGGTAGATACTTGGGCAGCGCATACCCCAGTGAAATCGCCTCTCCTCCGTCGCTGGACACCCGTGTTTTGCCTGCCAACACATCGAAGACGTGGGTATCAATAGCTGGCCTAATACTTTTGGCATAGTCTTCAAGGGTTGCACAATCATTAAGCATAACATTGGTTATGATTTTATTTAAAACCTTGCAGACTACGGACAGCGTTTGTCCCTTGGCTAATTTGGCCAGTGTTTCAAGATAATCCTTATTGAATTTTGCTTGTACTCCAGAAAACATCTGTTGTCCAGGAAGGGTGACATATGGATCGCCGAGAAAATCTTTGCTGATGCCTAAAATTTTCCCTGTCACCAAAATGTATTTGGTAGTTTTGTACTTGTTGTCTGCCGCCACTTCATTGGCGTCATAGTCCTTTGAAAGTATCCTTGAGTCAATAACTTCTGAAATATTGAAATTGTTCATGGCATCTTCTTTAGTTATTAATGCCTCGCCACCTTGAAGCGCTGTAAGGTTGTCGTTCAATATCAAGTCTTGAGCAAATTTCACACTTGCCTTATCCAGATTTACTGCAAGTGGTGCAGGCGGCTTATCGTTGTCAGAAATTGTATGGGTTGGTGTTTTGTCACATCCACCAATTGCCAGAATCATTAACGCGAGCAAAAATAGTTTTTTCAACCTCTACCCCCTAGAGCAGCCTATCGGACTTCTCATAAATTTGATCATGTTCTACTGAGGCAGATTTTTAGGTTTCTATCAATTGTGGACGCTCATAGGTGATTGTTTATCGTCGTCAATCATACTTTGCGACTCCAAGCTGTCCTGTCAACACAAACACTTGCTTCAAGTCCACGCCATCATCAAATAATCTTCAATGACTGGATCGACACGCCGCCCCCGCATTGTTCAATAACGGCAGCCTCTTAGTGTTCTTGATTCAATAGGAAATGAGGTTCCGGCGCATGATTGGTTCTCGCCAACATCGAAAGGTCAGTCGCTCTTATTTCTGGTTCGCGAAGATCAAATGCAATTTTGTCTGCATAGGGAGACCAAACAACCCCCTAGGGGGGGTAATTACATCTCCCCAGAGGGTCAACAGCATCTACCCTCTGGGGGACACAGACATCTCGCGAATTAGATTCAGTAACTTTAAGTAGATAAGTCAATAATATGAACAAAAGTCATAAATTTATATAAGCTGCGGGGAGGCAAGATCGTCTCCCCGCATAGCTTGCAAAGCAAGAGTACGCGCCACATAATGACGAAACATTTTATCGAGGTGCATATGACCGCAAAAATAGAAAAGAAAGAGGTTTTAGAAACACTGCGGACAAATGAAAAGAAGTGGACAAAGCCATTAATGGATTCGGGTTGGCTGGCGTTCCCCAGCATTATCTTAGAAAAACAACATGCGCTTGGTTTGACGCCGATGGATATCAATATCATTTTGTACTTGGCAACTTACTGGTGGACAGCAGATAACAAGCCTCATCCGTCAAAAACAACCATTGCGGAAGCGTTAGATGTAACGCCGAGAACAATTCAGCGCCGCATTGCGGTAATGGAGAAATTAGGTTTTATAAGACGTGAGGAACGCAGAACAAAGGAAGGAAGTAAGACGAATTGTTATCACTTTGATGGCCTAATAAAAGAGGTGACCCCTTTTGCTATTGAGAAAATTGAGGTGAAGAAAAAACGAAAGGAAGAAGACGACAGCAGGAGACTTAAGAAGCGCCCTGCTCTGCGGGTTGTTCCCAGCAAGTCCGGGAAAGAAGGACTTTAGTCCTACTTTTTACATCAGCGTAGCTCAAAGGATAGAGCGCTTTGTTTCCTACATATCGGCATCGCAATGACATGATATGGGCAAAGGGGTGTGTGGTTCAAGTCCCACCGCTGTTTCCAGTTTAGAAATAAGATACATAACCTAACCAAGACTTCGCACTTGTGCCGATCATGCCGCTGGAACCCTTGCTCCAGGTGGCGCGGCACTCTGTCCATCCGGTAAGGATATCGGATAAGGTCAGACCCCAGACGAAATCACCCGCCAGAGAATTGCCACAGTGCGCCACGGTATCTGCCTCCATGAAGCCGGGCAGAGTAATGTCCCAATGCATCGTGCGAATCGGGATTTGATGCTTCAAGAGTGTGCCCGGCTTGGCGCCGGACAAGCCCTTGGGATGCTGTACTCAAATCGGCTTCAGCAAGCGATCAATTCTGGCGGGCGAAATCCCTGCAAGCTTTGCTCGTGTCGACTCATCCAGCACGCCAAAACGTACCGACCTCATAGTGAGGTAGCCACAGTGGCATGGCAGCCACCAGCCGCTTGCTGCATCTGATCGGTGGCAAACCATAGCTTGCCAATACGTCAGCAGCGCAGGCTGGTTATATTGCAAAGGCTGTCCAGGACGTCGTGTTGATTTGACAGGCTTGCACCCCAACAGCCGGATGGCGTACTTGCGCTGATAACCACACACTGAACAGAACTCGTCCAGAATCTTGCCCTTGTCAGCGCGCTTGGCCCGGCGATAGCGCTTGCGTATCGCCTCAAGATAGACACGTTTCTCATGCTTGCCCATGTCGTTAACCCCCACTTAGTTCGGTTACCAACAATTTGAGGCAATGTATCTCCTTGATGTACTCCTTCGGTTACTTTTTTATTGAGGCAATTCGGTCCGTTATTGTTGCCTTGTATTATTCCCCCCAGGGATCGATTTTTATTAAAAGATAGATCATTTTGGTGATCTATCTGTTGTCCCATTACGACGGCAATCGGCTCCTCTCTCATAAAATACGGTAAGGAGGATTTTCCCATGGCAGATATGAAATATGAAAATTCGCGCATCAAATTCCCGTCGATGGTGGCGGCGGAAACAACGACGAAGCCAGGAGATGCTGTAAGCAAATCGTAGCCCGGATGGATAAAATCATCGATCTTCTTCAACGACAAGGCTAAAACCCAAATGGGCGGGTCTGTGGCCTCCCCATTTGGGTATTTTGGGTATTTTGGATTTTTGGGATCTGGGATCTGGGATTGCGGATTGGAGGCGCGCTCCATGGCTGTCGCGTTTCTGCCTTAAATGCGCGGATTCGGAGTGAAACCGCAGCCACACAGGCGGAAACGCGAGTGCAAACGAGCGCGCCGAATTCTGCATGACGATCCTTTCTTTATCAACTCAACGAACTCAATAAACTCTTCCCCGGCCGCGCCGCTATATCTAACTCGTTTTAGATTTATCTGGACAAAAACGGGCCGACGACATTCTTGCCACCATTGAGTGATTTTGGCTGCGAATTTCTAACTCACAACACTAGAGTTTGATGCTTGACCAAAACCAATTACAGGGACACCGCGATTATGCATAGCATTTTTGTTATGGCATCTTGCTGCTACAGCGGCTATAACGCTGTTTCCATCGTATAATTCACCCATGAGGCGGGTGTAGCTCAATGGCAGAGCAGAAGCTTCCCAAGCTTACGACGAGGGTTCGATTCCCTTCACCCGCTCCACCTTTCCCGGCCTATGAACCGTTATCCCAGATATGCTTTAACCATATTTGTCGCTGCCTTGACGATTCTGCTGCCCGGTCTTGCCATATATATTGCCGCAACTTTCGACCCTAACGCTTATAAGCCTCAGATCATCCAACTGGTGAAGGAAAAAAAGCAGCGCGAGCTCAAACTCGATGGCGATATCAAGCTCACGTTTTTTCCCAGGCTCGGTGCGGAGATCGGTGGTCTCTCGCTCAGCGAATATCAAAGTGACGTGGAGTTTGCCTCTGCGGAGAATATTCTGGTATCTCTGGCGTTCTTGCCATTGCTCAGGAAGCAACTGGAGCTGGACGAAATCACGATAACGGGGCTGAAAGCCAATCTGATCCGTTTTACGGATGGGCATACGAATATTGATGATTTGCTTGTTAAAAGCGAAAAGCCGGAACAGTTCAAATTCAATATTGGTCACATACTCGCGGAAAAAAGCACGCTCGTTTTTCGCGATGAAGCCAGCCAGAAGCAGTATATATTCGATGATCTCAATCTCAAGGCTGACCAGATCGATACCGCATCCAGCTCGATGAATGATGTTATTCGCAGCAAACTGGAATTAGCGTTCAGAATGAACCAACCCGAACAGCCTGAGATCGATCTTGCCAACCAGCTGACATTTGATTTAATGCTGGATGCGGAAAAGCAATATTATGCCGTGAGCGGACTTAACCTTGAGAGCACCGGGACGATTAACGGAATCAATCATCTCGTGATAAATTCCACAGGGGATCTCTCTGCGAGATTTGCTGCTGGTGTTGCTGCCGGTGAATTCATTGTCAGTAGCCTGACTCTCGGCATTGCTGGAACAGGTGGCGGAAATAATTTCGATATCAGGTTTGACGCGCCGCGCCTGAGCCTGAATGGCGAAAAGGTGACCAGCGATAGAATTATTGCGGTGCTGAAAATTATCAGCGCTGGGGGTAACACCAACGGTAATTTCTCTCTTTCAGGCGTGAACGGCACGATAAGCGATTTCAAGAGCAGCGTACTCACGGTCGAGATGGAATCACAGAAAAAGGAGAGCATCGTCAAGGCCATGCTTGCCTCCCCGCTTGCCGGCAGCGCCACTGCCCAGCAACTGGCCTTGCCGGATCTGGCGATCACTATCGATGCCGGCGGCTCCGGCATTGCGGATGGCCTCCATGGTGATTTGAGGGGTAGCGCTTCATTGGATGGCTTGGCTCAAAATGTACAGGTTCAGTTTAATGGCAAGTTGGGAGGCAGCGATATCAAAGGGAATTTGGAAGCAAGCAGCTTAACTCAGCCCGTCCTCAGTTTTTTGGTGGATATCGGCCAGCTTGATCTGGATCGCTTTCTGGCGCCCCAGCAAAAGCAGCAGGGGACAGAAAAGTTTACAAAAAAAATGGCGAGCACAAAACGTGTGGATGAACCGATCGACCTATCCTTATTCGATGATCTGGAGGATTTTAAAATCCAGGGCTCAATCCGCATCGGCGCGCTGAAAGCCGCTAACGTCACGTCGTCCGGTGTGAAGCTGGATATCAGGACCGGTCAGTACCGGGATCCTCATTGAACTCTTTTGCCACGGAGCTGATCCACTGGCAAAAAGATCATGGCCGCCACCACCTGCCTTGGCAGAACACCCGCGACCCGTATGCGATATGGCTATCTGAAATCATGCTGCAACAGACGCAGGTGAGTACAGTTATCCCTTACTACCTGCGCTTTCTGCAATGCTTCCCCAGTATCGGAAGCCTTGCTGCGGCATCCCTCGATGATGTGCTGGCGCAATGGAGTGGGCTCGGTTATTACTCGCGCGGAAGAAATCTGCATCGGACTGCGCGCCTGATTATCGCAGACCATGGAGGCGTCTTTCCTCGAAATGTGGAAGTGATCCGGCAACTGCCCGGCATAGGGCGCTCCACTGCTGCCGCAATTGCCGTGTTTGCTCATGGGCAGCAGTGCGCGATACTCGATGGTAACGTCAAGCGTATTTTTGCCCGCTACTTCGGAATCGATGGCTATACCGGAGAGAAAAAGAACGAGATTCTACTGTGGCAAAAAGCTGAGGAATTGTTGCCCGGCAAAGACGGGAACGGGATCGAAGCTTATACCCAGGCGCTGATGGATCTCGGCGCCACGATTTGTACTCGCGGCAAGCCCAAATGTTCGTCATGCCCTCTGTTACAGGATTGCATCGCGTTCCGGGATAACCGAACCGATAAACTCCCTGTTCCAAGGCCAAGAAAGCCACTACCGGAGCGGGAGACGGTGCTTCTGATGCTGATGAAGCAGGAGCGGGTTTTTCTGGAGAAACGCCCGGCCGCAGGAATCTGGGGCAATTTATGGTGTCTGCCGGAAATGCCGGTGAGCGAAAGTGCAGATGAACATTGCATGCGCCGTTTTGGCATGAAAGTAGCGCCATTGGCGCGAATGCTGCCATTTGATCATACCTTTACTCACTTCAGGCTCCGGATTCATCCACAGCCACTGCAAGTGGTTTCATGCCCCTCAGCCGTGACGCCGGACGGGAGCAAAAGCTGGATAACGTTTGATGATGCACTGAAGGCAGCTATTCCTTCGCCCGTCAGAAAGCTGCTCATGCAATATGCTTGCCATGATCATTAAGCACCCGTCGAAAAACAGTTGTGATGGAAGGAAACCAGATGCCGCCTTCGCGGATAGCGCTTCAGGATGATGAATAGCTGGCAAGCGTGGAGAAAGCAGCAGCGCGCCGAGTTGATGGTACGCAGGGAATGCGTTACCGAAGGGGAGCATCGCCGCTGGAGTGCGGCTATCACAGCCTTGCTGGAACAGGGCTTTCCATCCTTGCAGCGCAACGTGGTGGGGTTTTGCTGGCCTCATCGAGGCGAATACGATCCGCGCCCACTGATGAATTTCATCCGGGAACGCGGCGCGACGCTTGCACTGCCCGAAGTGGTGAATAAACAGGAACCGCTGTGTTTTCGCAAATGGTGGCCAGGCGCACCGATGAAAAAGGGGACCTATGACATTCCGGTACCTGATAATACCGGCGTGATAACGGTTGGCGCGCTGGTAATGCCAATGATAGGCTTCGACCAGATGGGCTTCAGGCTGGGATATGGCGGCGGTTATTTCGATCGTACTTTGATCGCGATCACTCCTCGGCCTTTGGCGATCGGCGTCGCGTTCGAAATTTTGAGAATGCACACTGTGCATCCGCAACCGCACGATATTCCGATGGATTTTATTGTGACCGAGGCCGGAATTTATCGGGTGGCGGCAACCGGCCTGATGTTGATCTCTCCCGAAGAATGCGCGGCAGAGACACTCCGGTAAGGTCATAACCAGCGATGGCATTCAGCCCCACCACTGTGCGCAAGCTTCAGTATATTTTCCGGGTGGAATAAAGAAGACGATGTTCGTACCGGAATGAGCTTGCACTTTCCCTTCAGCCAGCTCTACACATCAAACTCCCTGTGCCGTACCAGAACCTGGTTGTTTCCGCAAAAATACCGTGCCAACCGTTCAGCGAAATAAACCGAGCGATGACGTCCGCCGGTGCAACCGATACTCACGGTCAGGTAATTGCGATTGTCGCGAACGAAGCAGGGTAACCAATCGTCCACGAATCGCTTGATGTCCTCAAACATTTTATTGACGCCGGCTTGCGCATCGAGGTATTCAATTACCGCGGCATCTTTTCCGGTAAGAGGCCGCAGCAGCGCCTCGTAGTGCGGATTGGGAAGGCAGCGAATATCGAATACCATGTCGGAATCCAGAGGAATGCCGTGCTTGAAGCCGAATGACTGGAACAGGAGAGTCAGGCTTGCATGATTCAGACCGACAAAATCCCTTATCCATGCACGCAATGAACTGGCGCTCAAATCGCTGGTATCGATGCGGTTTGCGAGATCGTGTATCTCGCGCAGCATTTCGCGTTCCAACTCTATACTTTCCGGCAAAGTTGAGTGGTTATCGCTGAGTGGGTGGCGGCGTCGGGTTTCCGAAAAACGCTTTACCAGCGTATCGGTTTTAGTTTCAAGGAACAGCAGATGCACTTCCATTCCCTGCCGCCTCAGATCGGCCAAGCGTTGCGGCAACAAATGCAAGGTTTCGCGGCTCCTGGCATCGATACTGACCGCTACGCGCTGGTGTCCGGATTCCTTCAAATATACCGTAACCTCCGGCAGCAGGTTTGCTGGAAGATTGTCCACGCAATAATAGCCATTGTCCTCGAGCACGGTAAGGGCGATACTCTTGCCGGAACCGGAAAGGCCGCTAATGACGATCAGCTGCATTTTTCGAATACGAGCGGAGAATTAATGGTTCCCGCCCGGCAATTCAAAGTTCATTTTCCTGCTTTTGTCTGTTTTGACCATTTTCCATTTCCTGTTGATGTCGTGCAAAGAATTCCTGAGCACTATCGATACCACGAAGTTGCAGAACATAATTGCGCACTGCCGCTTCTACCAGCACGGCCAGATTTCGCCCAGCGGCAACCGGGATGATCACCTTGCGGATATTGACGTCCAGGACGCTTTCAGTAACATCGTTGATCGGCAGTCGTTCCATCGTGTTGAAATCAACGCTGTTGGGTTTTTGCAGATGCACGATGAGCTTCATGTTTTTTTTCCGGCGTACCGCGGTCTCGCCAAAAATAGTTCGGATGTTCAGCATCCCCAGCCCACGCACTTCAAGAAAATCACGTAATATCGGAGGACAGCAACCTTCCAGCGTTTCTGGCGCAATTCTATAAAGTTCCACGACATCATCCGCAACGAGTCCATGGCCCCGACTCACGAGCTCCAACGCCAATTCACTTTTGCCGACGCTGCTTTCACCGGTGATCATTACACCCATTCCCAGAACGTCCAGCAGTACGCCATGGCGGCTACAGGAGGGCGCAAGGACGCGCCCCAGATAGGGGCGTAACGTCCAGATCACCTCCAGACTGGAGTAAGGTGAACAGAAAAGGGGAGTGCGGGTGGCATCCGCCAAGGCTCTTATCGAGTCCGGCACTGAACCGCCACCGGCAACGATAATGCACAGGAGGTCGCTTTGCGCGATCTGCTGCATACTCTGCGCCAGGGACTCGGCACCAAGCGTGTTGAGATACTTGGCTTCGGTCTCGCTCAGTACCTGTATCCAGTTAGGGTGGATGAAATTGAGGTGACCGATCATTCCCTGTGTCGACCGGGCAACGGCTTCCGCGTCCAGATACCGGTCGCCACCGTCTTTACCGGCCTCCCAGGTCAGGCTCAGTTTTGACTGCTTATCTTCAAATAGCTGTGCAACGTTAAATCGTGGCATCTGGCTTGAATCATCTCCCAGGTTATAGGACAAAGGGGCAAAGCTTCCGCTTATCTGACAATGCTAAAGTCCTGATTGAGCCGATTATTCAGGTTGTTCTATATCCTGATTCTTTAATGCGCCTATATTACGTTGGCTTTCATTTTTCTTCTTGTGCTTGAGCATCTGGCGGTCAAGCTTATCCATCAAGTTATCGATGGAAACGTACATATCGGAACCGTCGGCCTCGACAAAAATATCCTTACCAGGCACATGGACATTTGCTTCAGCCTTTTGCTTAAGCTTTTCCACGGATAGAATCACGTTGATATCGATGACATTGTCGACATGACGCATAACCCGCGTCAGCTTTGAGGTAACGTAATCGCGCAGCGCAGGGGTAATTTCTACGTGGTGACCGGTAAGATTGAGATTCATCATGTCTCCTTGGCTTGGATTAAAATGATTTCCGAAGATTAACGGGAGGAATTTGTATGGACTCCCGATATTTTGCCACGGTACGGCGGGCAACCATAATTCCCTGCTGCCCCAGAATTTCTGAAATCTGGCTATCGCTCAGCGGCTTCTGTGCATTTTCGGCGTTTATCATTTGCTTGATCAGAGCACGAATTGCGGTGGCGGAACAAGCACCGCCGGTGTCGGTCGCTACATGACTGCCAAAGAAATATTTTAATTCGAATATGCCCCGTGGCGTCCTCATGAATTTTTGTGTCGTTACCCGCGAAATCGTGGATTCATGCAAGTCAAGCGTATCCGCAATTTCCCGCAATACCATGGGCCGCATGGCCACTGCGCCATGCTCGAAAAACTGTTGCTGGCGTTCGACCACCGCTGAGGATACCTTGAGTATCGTGCTGAAACGCTGATGTACGTTCTTGATGAGCCATTTCGCCTCATTCAGATGGCCCGACAGGCCTCGTGCGGAATCATCATGAGAGCGTTTCAGGATGTCAGCATAGAGCCGGTTGATCTTGAGGCGGGGCATTGCTTCAGGATTAAGGCTGGCTACCCATGAACCGCTGATCTTGGTCACAATTACGTCGGGTATGATGTAACGGGCGACCGTGGAACTGAATGCCATGCCGGGTCTCGGGTTCAGTCGGGTAATCAGGTGCCGGATCGATCGCAGACATTCATCATCACAGTGCAGCAGCTTTTTAATGGTGGCGAAATCCCGTGATGCCAGGCTTTCAAGATCATCGTTCACCAGCAGCAACGCCTGGTCCAGGTAAGGAGTACCTTCCGGCAGCGCATGCAATTGCATGAGCAGGCATTCCCTGAGGTTACGCGCCCCAATGCCGGGAGGATCCATGCGTTGCAACTGTTCCAGAGCATTGTGAAGATCGTCGATGTCTATCGCGAGCTCGGGCGGCAGCAGTTCAACGAGCTCTTCAAGATCCTGTGCAAGATAGCCGTCGTCATCCAGACTGTCGATCAGCAAACCAACGATTCTTCGCCCACGCTCCGGAATCTGGCTAAGGCTTAGCTGCAGGTTAAGATGTTCACGCAAGCTGGGCGGTTCCGCCGCTTGTTGCTGAAAATCCCGTTCGTCATCGTCATCCCGTGTGTTGCGAACGGCTCTATCGTCCGAGAACCAGTCTGACTCATCGGTCATCTTTCTCGTGTCGGAGCTATCCTCGATAGAAAGCAATTTCGCACTGGCTTCATCCGGAATCTCAATCAGATCCGATAACGGCTCTGCCCGAATATCGCTGGGCATATTCCGATAGTCGATCGTATCGCTACCGATATGATCGTCAAGTTCAAGGAGAGGATTTTCTTGAACCATACGTTCTATTTCCTGGCTCAGTTCGGCCGTGGAAAGCTGTAGCAGCCGTATGGATTGTTGCAATTGCGGAGTAAGCGTCAAGTGCTGCGACAGCTTAAACTGGAGAGTAGGCTTCATAATTTGGAATACCCACGGTAGGGCAAGATTCGTGCGGACCGAATCTTTTTCACAGCTTGAAATGTTCCCCCAGATATACTTTTCTCACACTTTCATTATAGATGATTTCATCAGGGTTTCCGCTAGCCAGGACTTTTCCTTCGCTGATGATATAGGCATGATCACAAATCCCCAGCGTTTCCCTGACATTATGGTCTGTAATGAGCACACCGATGCCACGCTCCTTCAGGAACCCGATGATTTTCTGGATATCCAGCACGGCAATAGGATCCACACCCGCAAACGGTTCGTCCAACAGGATAAAGCGCGGCTGCGTTGCAAGTGCCCGGGCGATTTCGACACGGCGTCGCTCGCCTCCGGATAAGCTGATTGCCGGATTGGTCCGTATGTGACTGATGTGCAGATCATGCAGCAGATCGTCGAGATGCTGCTGCATTTCATCGCGCGTATAATTTTTCAGTTCCAGTACTGCCCGAATATTATCGGCCACGGACAGCCGCTTGAAAATTGAAGCCTCCTGGGGCAAATAGCTCAGGCCCAGGCGCGCGCGCAGATGCATCGGCATTGGGCTCAAATCGACATCGTCCAAGGATATGCTGCCCCCATCCAGGGGCACCAACCCTACCATCATGTAAAAACAGGTGGTCTTGCCTGCGCCATTGGGGCCCAGCAGGCCGACCACTTCACCGCTGCTGACAGAAAGCGAAACATCTTGTACCACCGTCCGGGATTTATATCGCTTTTTTAAATTAACGGCTTTTAATTCGCTCATTTTTTGGGATCCGGGCGTTAGTCGATTTCATTCATCTTTTTCAGCGTCTGGTTTCGGCTCCTTCTTCTTCGGCTGGATGACCAGCCTCACTCTCCCCTCGGATTGGCTCTGAGCACTCGTATCGTTGTTCCCGGTCACCTGAAAAAACTCATTCAGTGCATCGTAAGAAATATAATCGCCATGCACTTCATCCTGGCCACGTCTCAGTCTCGCCTTCTTGAAGAGCTGCACCTTATCCGCCTTGGCGTCATATTCCATGCGCTCGCTCCAACCCTCGACGTACTCGTCCTTGCCATCGCGCTTTTGACGGAAACTGGCAAGATTACCGAAAGCCGTGGCGTGCTGGAAACCGCTGGCATCTTCTTTCACGGTCATCTTGTCGGCACGGATAATCAGCGTGCCCTGCGTGAGGACTACGTTACCAATGAATGTAGCAAGCTTGTTGGCATCCTGGACAGTGGCCCGGTCAGACTCCAGATGAACCGGCTTATCGCTATCGGCCCGTTCCGCCAGCACGGGTCCTGTAAACAGCAGGGAAGCAAAAAATACAGTAAAAAATATCCCGCCCCGAGCGATGTTCGCAGCGGTTGCCGTGGAATTCGCATGGCACCTACTCAGGGGCTCCCTAGCGGGCATTGTCATGAATAACTCTTACGCGTGAGAACAACTGAGTGATATTGGTGCGGCTGTTCATTTCCATGCCGACTGCGTTGATAACAGATTTTTTTTCGGTAATAACCACGGGTTTATCGGTTCTGGCGATGTCATCATCCGGAATCAAGTGCAACAAGCTGGTCGTCATGGTTGTCTCGCTCCTGCCTTTGGCAGCGTTCCTCAATACCATAACGTTACCCGTAAGATAAATGTCTTCGTTGTTGCTGGACATCTTCGCTTTGTCCGCTTTTATTTGCAGCGCCGGTTTACCGGGTTCGGTGTTGATAAAAAGGGGTTGCTCCAGATCAGTGGTATCGTCGTCCGGGTAATGCATCATTGCCTTCGCGACGAGCGTGTGGCGCGCAAGACCATCCTGATCCATGCGAGTGGCCGAGAAGTTTTCCATCCTGTAATCGGGGGTACGGCCCATTTCGTTGTCTTGTGCCGGAGAAGGCGTTCGTGCCGACTGACTCAGCCAGAATGACAGCGCTGCGAGCAGGGCGAGTAGAATGAGGGGAAGCCCGGGAAACAGGCGGGCGATCATTTAAGGTACATCGCCAATTGCGCGTTGAGGGTATCCTGAGCCTGCATGACCATTTCGCATACCTCGCGTACCGCGCCGCGCCCGCCCTCGAGACGCGTAACGTAATGCGCATGCTTCTTCACCAGAGAAGGCGCGGCAGGTACGGTGAGCGCAAGACCGCAACGTAACATCACCGGTAAATCTATCAGGTCATCCCCCATATACGCACACGCCGAAGCATCCAGGTCCTGTTCCTCCAACAGCGTCTCGAATACAGGCAATTTGGTTTTTGCCCCCTGATGAACGACGGTCACGCCCCAATCTTTTGCCTTCAGTTCGACGCAGCGCGATTTTCTGCCAGTGATCAGCGCGATTTTGACGCCGCTTGCCTTGAGCATTTTCAGACCATGACCATCATGACTATTGAATGCCTTGATCTCCTCGCCGCCATCTGTGAGATAGAGAGTGCCGTCGGTAAGGACTCCGTCCACATCGAAGATAACCATGCGTATCTTCCTGGCCCTTTCCTGTATGTGTTCCATCAATATTACAACGGCCGATTGCGCGGCCGACCTGAATAAATAATTGGTTTTTCTTGATTTGAAACAAGCAGCGTACCGCCGTCAAGATCATATAGTCCCGTATCTTGCAATGCGTTCTCCCTGCCTCCCCCTCTTGACGCGGCATATAGCATTTGCCCAAACCATCCTGTTGGGATAGATGGTGCGCGCGAAGAAGAAGATCTGGAGAAGACTTCTCGCTCCAGATAATTCTGCCTATAGATATTCCGGAATCGAATGAGTGCCGCAGGCGCATAAACGCGACAATCCGGCAGTCATCTCAGCGACGGCTTGTCATATTCCAAAGAGGGATAAGCATCTCCCACTGGAGAATAAAATTATACCCGATAAGAGCCAGCCCCAATAAACCGGCTGAGCTCTTTATCTGTCAGTCCTGCGAAAGCGAAAACGCTATGAATATGACAACAAGGAAGCGGGACGGTTCGCCGTATAGCACCGGCGCTGCACTGCTGCGCGCAAGACGTTTGCTCGTGTAAAAAGATCCAGTTCCTGGCTGCGATTAATTTTTAGGAAGCGGAAACACTACCGACTCAACCACGCCGCTCAATTCCTCTACGACCACGTCTCTTCCCGCTTGTCCTGCTCCTATCTGTCTTAGCCGTGAAATTACCTCCTGCACCAGCACTTCGGGCGCTGAAGCGCCAGCGGTGATACCGATCTGGTCTTTTCCCTCCAGCCATTTCTCCTGCAATTGCTCGGCACGATCTATCATATAAGCGTCCACGCCGGCATTTCTCGCAACTTCACACAAACGGTTGGAGTTAGAGCTATTGGGTGAGCCGACAACAATGACGAGGTCACACTGCTTGACCATCATTTTTACCGCATCCTGGCGATTTTGCGTCGCATAGCAAATATCGTCTTTTTTTGGTCCGGTAATTTTTGGAAAGCGCTTTTTCAAAGCCTTGATCACTCGCGTCGCATCATCCACCGACAATGTCGTCTGGGTAACATACGCCAGATGAGTCGGGTCTTTGACCACCAGATTCTCGACATCCTCTTCTGTTTCCACCAGGTACATGCAGGGGCCGTCTCCTTCGGCCTGACCCATCGTGCCTTCAACCTCCGGATGGCCCGCATGGCCAATCATGATAATTTCTCTCCCCTGCTCCCGCATCTTTGCCACTTCAATATGAACTTTGGTCACCAGCGGGCAAGTGGCGTCGAACACCTTGAACTGTTGCGCTTCGGCTTCTCGCCGCACCTCATGGGAGACTCCGTGCGCACTGAAAATCAGAATACTGCCAATGGGTACTTCGTCGAGATTCTCGACAAATACAGCGCCCTTTTTTTCCAGGTTCTCCACCACGAAACGGTTGTGCACCACCTCGTGGCGCACGTAAATGGGCGCACCATGCATTGTCAACGCACGTTCGACGATTTCGATCGCGCGATCGACGCCAGCGCAGAAGCCGCGGGGGTTAGCAAGTAATACCTTGATCATTGTTCATTCTCCATAAAAACGATTCCATCAACCAGCCGCTGCCGGCGTTATCGTTTGTTGTTCAGCATTCATGGCACATACGCGGACGCATGCGCGGATAGGGAAATCAGTAACCCATGCAAAAAGCCGGACCGTTATTTTAGCAGCCTGTCGGACTTGAAGGAAATCGGCTGCAAAAGCGTTTGGCCGGTTCCGTTTTATATTAAGCGTTTGAAAACCCGTGCGTATCATTGACCAATCATTACTCACCACGCCCTCTTTTTTTCCTGGCTTGACCGGACGCTCTCCAACTGTGCACATACGGTTCTCGCAGCCTGCAATATGCGCACCGTCTGGCGATGCAAGATATCCGGGTGCACGAAAAACAAATGGTTGCCCCGGACAGCCCGGATATGCGGGAATCGACGAAACAGCGCCTCTACCCCCGTTTCAGCCGGCCCCAACGGTACACTGCTGATGATGGCATGGGGGTCGGCTTCCAGCAGATTTTCCGCAGATATCACAGGCGTTATAGAAGACGCGGACTCGAAAATATTGATGCCGCCACAAATGTTGATGATATCGCTGATGACATGTTCACCATTCACCGTCATCAGCGGCTGATGCCAGATTAACTGAAATACGCTGATTTTACGCCGGTCGCCATAATTACGCTTGATTTGCTGCAATTCCTCTTCATAAGCGCTTGCCGCAGGCTCCGCCTGCGCTGCCGTTCCCGTCAGCTTGCCGATCGTCCGCAACAACCGTGGAATGTCTTCCAGTCGGGTTGCTTCAACGGCAAAAACGGTCAGGCCTAATTTTTCCAGTTTCTCGATATCCGACCGCCCATTACCGCTACGCCATGCAATCACGAGATCTGGCTTGAGTGCAATGATTCTCTCCAGATCGAGGCTGGAAGAATCGCCAACGTCAGGAACAGACCTGGCCGAGTCGGGAAAATCGCTGTAGCGGCTGGCGCCCACGAGTTTATCGCCGGCCCCGGCTGAGAACACCAGTTCGGTAATGTTCGGGGAAAGCGAGACGATACGGCTGGCAAATCGATCCAGGCGGATAGCGTGCCCCCGATCATCGACCAGGCTGATTGGAAAAGTGGAGGACGCGAAAAGCGACGAGGTTTTCTCCGCAGTTTGAACAACGCCGGCGATACCAATAGAAGCCGGCATCCATCCTGAAAACACAAGCAGCAGTATTAAAACATGGTGCCGTATTTGTTTTACGGGACATAGGAAGGTAAAAGTGAGCAGGCTTCCGAAGCGGGTGCTCACAGTCCGGGATTTTTAGACAATTCCTTGAAAAGAAGACGAGGGGAGGCTATTCATCCTCCCGATAACGTCCAGCCAGGGCCACACGCTGTTCGTACGCTTCGCGCGCTATCCGAACGTCTTCCAGAAAAAAGGGCAACTCCCTGATCAGCATTGCCTGCGGCCCATCCACCAGCGCTTTCCCTGGCACAGGATGAAAATCCACCAGCACCATATTGGCGCCCGCGATCACTCCCTGTGCTGTTACGTGCATGATATCAAGTATGCCATCGGGCGAAGACGCACGCAGACCGACGGAATGCGAGGGGTCGATGCAGACCGGCATGCGCGTGAGGCGCTTGACTACCGGTACATGCGCAAAATCCACGAAGTTACGATGCGGATCCGCCATGTTGGTTTTCATACCCCGCAAGCCAAAGACGACTTTTCGATTACCCTCGGAAGCCAGGTATTCCGCAGCGTTCAATGATTCATCCAGCGTAATGCCAAAGCCGCGCTTGAGCAATACCGGAAAATCCTGCTGGCGCCCGACGATTTTCAGCAATTCGAAATTCTGGGTGTTGCGCGTTCCTATCTGCAACATGACGCCGGTGGAGTTGCCTGTCCGGTAAAGGGCCTCGCAAATCTCTTCCACGTGAGATTCATGAGTAATCTCCATGGCTATCACTTTGATGCCATATTTCCCCGCCAGTTCGAAGACATAAGGCAAACAGGCCTTGCCATGGCCCTGAAACGAATATGGGCTGGTGCGCGGCTTATAAGCGCCCATGCGCGTGCATACCTGGCCATTATCCCGTAATGCCTGCATCATCAACTCGACATGTTCCAGCGTATCCACGGCGCATAGTCCGGCGAAAACGTTCAGCGTATCCTGCCCGAAGCGCACGCCGTTATAGTCGAAATGGGTAGACCTGTGGTCGTCTTTGTGTCGGCCGAGAACACGATACTCCTCCGAGATCCGGACTACCTGCTCGACACAAGGCAGATTTTGCATGTCCTCGATCAGCAGGGCCTTGGTGTTTCCGATCAGATAAACTTCGGTAAGCGCCTGCTCGACCCCTACTTCAGTATGCACACGCGTGGAAATACCGGGCAGATTGGCAAGATGACCCAGCAACTGCTTGAATTCGGGAGTATCAGGCCGAGTATCCGGGGTCAGGACAAGAATCATGGAATGGTATCGGGTGTCGACAAACCGGCGGGCGCGAAAAGAGGTGGCGCTAAAGGCGTGGCGTATGGGAAAAGTGGAATTCTAACCGAAAAAACCCACCCTTGCCATTCAATCGAATATGGCGTTTAATGATTTTTTCGTGGCATCACCAACCTCTCCTTAACCCGGATATTTCATAAATTCGCGTGATGATTGCGCAGGATTTTGTTTCGTAGGGAGATTTTGTGAAAGAGTGGTGTAGTTATTCATACGCCCGACTGAACGAAATTTTCATACGAAACAAAAGACCAGCAAGAGCGCGCGTCAATTTATGAAACATCCGGGTTAAATCCTGAAATTTACAAAAAAGGCACAAAATGGCCTGTGGTCGCCGTGCGATCAAGAATATGAGCCGTCCTCGCCTCGTTTACCCGTGACAGAACAAAGCGTAAAACTTGAAAGGCCTGAAGTCGCCACCTTTCCCCCCGTGATTTTTCTGATGGGGCCTACCGCAAGCGGCAAAAGCGGCATAGCGCTGGAAATCGCCCGGCACTTCCCCGTAGAGATCGTTAGCGTGGACTCCGCCCAGGTCTTCCGGTACATGGATATCGGTACCGCTAAACCCGACGCTGAAACCATGGCGTCCATACCGCACCATCTCATCGACCTGATCGAGCCGGATGAGTGTTATTCCGTTGCCCAATTTGTCAATGACGCGCTTGCCGCAATGGCCGAAATTACCGGGCGAGGCAATATTCCGTTGCTCGCGGGCGGCACGATGCTTTATTTCAGAATGCTGCTGGAAGGCCTTTCCGCTCTCCCTTCCGCAAACAGCAACCTGCGCCGGCGGATCGAAGCCAAGGCAGAACTGAGCGGCTGGCAAGAAATGCACAATGAGCTGCTGCGACTTGACCCGGCGAGCGCAGCGCGAATCAAGCCTACAGACAGCCAGCGCATACAGCGTGCGCTGGAAGTGTGTTATTTAGCTGGCAAACCCATGTCGGAGATTCTGAAGAACCCCAGAAATGCCTGCCTTCCCTATCGCGCGATCAAGATTGCCCTGATTCCCGGCGACCGGAGCGCACTGCATCAGCGCATTGCACAACGTTTCGAGACGATGCTCAAGCTGGGATTAATCGATGAAGTTCGGGCAATCCGTGATAAATTCTGCCTGAACGATGCAAACCCTTCGATGCGTTGCGTTGGGTATCGGCAAGCATGGATGTACCTGGAAAAGGAAATCAATGCGGCGACGATGCGCGAAATGGCGTTGGCCGCTACGCGGCAACTCGCAAAGCGGCAGCTCACCTGGCTGCGTTCCATGAAAGGGGTGCAGGAATTCGATTGCCTGGCGGAAAATTTGCCGGAACAGGTGCGCGGTTACCTCGCAGACACTGGCTTAAAAGCTGCGTCGGTTTCATAATCACGGGGTTCGTTACATCTCATTTTAATTTTTTTGGATCCATTCTGATAAGGAAAACAAAATGAACGATAGGCATAAGCTGGTTATCTGGACATTGATCCTCATCGGCGCCTTGTCCACCGCGGGATGCGGAAAATCGGAGGAAAGGGTGCATGAGTCCTGGGTGGCGCCTCCAACCGCGGAGGGAGTGGACGACAGCACGCTCAACAGTACAATAAAGGCGGCGCTATTGGCCGATCCCGATGTCAGGCATCTGGATGTCAGGGTAGAGGCACATAATGGCGAGGTCATGCTGAGCGGTATCGTGGATAATCAGACGCAGATGGATCGTGTCAATATGCTCACCTGGATGGTGGACGGCATCAAGAAGGTGGATAATAAGATGAGCTTGCGAAACGGCGGAAGCGAGACGGCGGCCGCAGCTGATTGATCTCATCCGGCACCCATAAAAATACTTGGGTACAGCTATTGCAGACCTACGCAGGAAAATTATCTTGAGCGCTGCCCTGCTTACGACGCTGGTTCTGCTTATTGGCGTTATTTTTTTCGTCCCACCCGTTCGCCGCGTACTTATTTCGAACCGGCTGCTTAAGGTTTTTCGAAAAATCCTGCCGAAGGTTTCCCAAACCGAACAGGAAGCGCTGGACGCCGGAACCGTGTGGTGGGATGGCGAGTTGTTCAGCGGCAAGCCAAACTGGAACAAGTTGCTGGCTTATCCCAAGCCCAGGCTCAGCGCGGAGGAAAAAGCCTTCCTTGCCGGTCCGGTCGAGCAGTTGTGTGCCATGCTGGACGAATGGCATATTACGCGCGAGCTGTATGATCTGCCACCGCACGTCTGGCAATTTATCAAGGACAACCGCTTTTTCGGCATGATCATTCCCAAGGACTATGGCGGCCTTGGTTTTTCAGCACTGGCGCATTCCGAAGTGGTCATGAAGATCAGCTCGCGGAGCGGCACGGCAGCGGTGTCGGTAATGGTGCCGAATTCGCTGGGGCCGTCCGAGTTGCTGTTGCAGTACGGCACCGAGGCGCAAAAAGACCATTATCTGCCACGCCTGGCAAAGGGGCTAGAGGTGCCGTGTTTTGCACTTACCGGGCCTGATGCGGGGTCGGATGCGGGGGCGATACCCGATTTCGGCATTGTCTGCCATGGCGAATTCAACGGCGACGCAGATGTGCTCGGCATGCGGGTCACCTGGGAAAAACGCTACATCACACTGGGCCCGGTAGCGACGCTCCTCGGACTTGCATTCAAACTGCAGGACCCGGATGGATTATTAGGCGACCAGAAAGACCTCGGGATTACGCTGGCGTTGATCCCCACCAATACGCCGGGCGTCAATATCGGCCGGCGCCATTTTCCGCTCGATGCGGCTTTTCAGAACGGCCCCAACTCGGGAAAAGATGTCTTCATCCCGATGGAATGGGTAATCGGCGGACGCGAAGGAGTGGGTAGCGGCTGGCGTATGCTGATGAACTGTCTTGCGGTGGGGCGTTCGATCTCGCTGCCCGCGACCAGCACCGGCGCAGCCAAGCTGGCCGCGCGCACCAGCGGTGCTTACGGCAGAGTACGGGTGCAATTCAAGACGCCGATTGGACGCTTTGAAGGCGTTGAAGAAGCGCTGTCCCGCATCGGTGGCAATACATACATGATGGATGCGGCACGGATGATGACGGCAGGAGCGGTCGATTTGGGCGAAAAGCCCTCGGTCATCTCGGCGATCGTCAAATATCATCTTACCGAGCGCGGGCGCCAGGCGATAAACGACGCAATGGACGTGCACGGCGGCAAAGGCATTTGCCTGGGACCCAGCAATTACCTGGGGCGCAACTATCAGCATATCCCCGTCAGCATTACGGTGGAAGGCGCCAATATCCTTACGCGCAATATGATTATTTTCGGTCAGGGGGCAATACGCTGCCACCCCTACCTGCTGGAAGAAATTCGCGCAGCCAGCAATGGCGATACCGTGCACTCTTCAGTGCAATTCGACAAGGCATTGTGGGGACACATTATCTTTACGGTCGGGAACGGTTTGCGTTCCTTGCTGCATGGACTCACCGGTGCATCTCTCGCCAGTGCGCCGGGTAGCGTGGGCACTGAAATGCAGCGTTATTACAGTCAATTGACGCGTTTCTCCGCCGCTTTCGCTTTTCTCGCCGATATCTCCCTTCTGGTTTTGGGTGGAGCGCTGAAACGCAAGGAAAGGCTCTCTGCCCGGCTTGGCGATATTCTCAGCATGCTTTACCTATGCTCGGCGGTACTCAAACGCTTCAAGGATGATGGCAGGCCCGCAGCTGATTTACCGCTGGTGCACTGGTCTGTTCAGGATGCGCTTTACCGTATGCAGGAAGCATTTGACGGCGTGCTGGATAATTTTCCTGGCCGTATTCTCACGGCGCGCCTCCTGCGGTTTGTGGTGTTTCCGCTGGGCAAGCCATTCTCGCCGCCCCCGGATGAGCTAGGGCATCAAATCGCCACGCTGATGCTGACACCGGGAGAAGCGCGAGACCGCCTGACCGCGGGTATATATATGCCTGCCTCCGCCGACGAACCGCTCGGCATGCTGGAGCAGGCGCTTCAGTGCGCAGTCGTGTGCGAAGCAGTGGAAATGAAGTTACGCGCCGCCGTCAAGGCAGGCCGGATTCCCCCTCAGGGCGATGAAAAAATCGCGGAGGCGCTCAAGCAGAGAGTTATCTCCACGACCGAACTGGAGCTGATGGGAAAGATGAAATCCATGCGCCGCCGCGTGATCATGGTGGATGATTTCCCACCGGATTTTGGCCGCGCATCAGGCGGGACATCTGAAACTACGTCGGCCCAACCGGCGCATGAGGCAGGACGATAATAGGCCGTTAACCCTATCGGGTCCAACAAAAATACATCGGGTGAAAGCCAATGATGCAAACCAAGCAGCGTAATCTGACGGATGTTATCCCGGTGGAAGCCGCCCGAACCCTCGATGGGTTGTTCCGCGAGCGAACACGTCGCTCGCCCGAGGCGGTAGCCTATCGGGATTACGACCGCTCCAGCGGTAAGTGGCGCGACCTCACCTGGAAACAAATGGATGAACGCATCGCGCACTGGCAATCTGCGCTCACGCGAGAAAAGCTTCTGCCTGGCGACCGGGTTGCGGTGATGTTGCGAAACTGCCCGGAATGGGTGATATTCGAGCAAGCCGCGCTAAGGCTGGGACTCGTCGTCGTGCCACTTTATACAGCCGACCGCCCCGAGAACGCTGCCTACATCTTGCGCGACGCGGGTGTTAAAGTATTATTGCTCGAAGAACTGGCCCAATGGCAAGCGTTTCATGAAGTACGGGGTCAGATTCCTCATCTGCTGCGCGTCATTACGGTTCAGGGAAGTCCTGGAGAAAAAGACGATGGCCTCGTGCTTGCCCTGCATGACTGGCTGCCAGACTGGCCGTTGGACGATCCGCAGGGAAAAGCCGGTGAAGTGGAGGACGCAAGCCGCGATCAGCATCAACTCGCCACCATCATATACACCTCCGGCACCTCCGGCCGATCCAAGGGGGTGATGCTGAGCCATTACAATATACTTGCGAATGCACATAGTTGCCTGCAAGTGGTGCCCATCGGACAGGACGATCTGCTGCTTTCATTTTTGCCGCTGTCGCATACCTTTGAGCGCACTGCCGGCTATTATGCGCCGATGATGCGCGGTGCAACGGTGGCATACGCCCGCTCGGTTCACCAGCTGCAAGAGGATCTTCTGATCATTCGGCCCACTATTCTTATTTCCGTCCCGAGAATTTATGAGCGGGTCTATGCCGGCATTCACGCCAAGCTGGCGGAAGGTTCGGCTTTGAGCAGAAAACTGTTCAACCTGGCGGTTGATATTGGCTACAGCCGCTTTGAGTATCGGCAGCAACGGGGGCGCCGACTTTTTTCTCACCTATTGTGGCCACTGCTGGAAGCCCTGGTGGCAAAGAAGGTGATGAGCAAGCTGGGTGGGCGCCTGCGCGAGGCGATGAGCGGCGGCGCGGCGTTACCGACAGAAGTTTCACGGGTATTCATCGGTTTGGGCCTGCCCATCCTGCAAGGCTACGGCATGACGGAGACCAGTCCGGTCGTATGCTGCAATACCATGGAGGACAATCTTCCATCGAGCGTGGGGCGCCCCATCCCGGGGGTAGAGGTGAAACTCGGCCCTGATGATGCCTTGCTGATTCGCGGCCCCAGCGTCATGCTCGGTTACTGGAACGATCCGGTAGCCACCGAGGCAATAATGACGCCCGACGGGTGGCTCAATTCCGGCGATATCGCGCGCATTGATGAGCAAGGCCGGGTGACTATCACCGGCCGCCTGAAGGAAATCATCGTGATGTCCACCGGCCAGAAAATTCCGCCTGCGCCCATGGAAGCGGCGATTCTGCATGATTCGTTATTCGAACAGATAATGCTGATTGGAGAAGGTCGTCCGTATTTAAGCGCACTGGTGGTTCTGAACGCCCGCAATTGGGAAAGCATTTCGGCGCAGTATAATCTTGATAGCGATTTGCGCAGCTTGTCGCAAGACCAGAAGCTCGAAGAAATCCTCGTGGAGCGTATCACCCGCCAAATAAAGGGGTTTCCCGGTTATGCCAAAATATATCGCGTGGCGCTGGCGCAGGAGCCATGGACTATCGAGAACGATCTGCTCACGCCTACGTTGAAGCTGCGTCGCACGCAGGTGTTGAATCGTTACCAGGCTGAAGTGAGCAGGTTATATGCGGGGCATTAGGGGTGGGGCAGCCTGTCTGCAAGTCACCACAGGGTGAGAGATTCGCGCCAAAGCAGGTCGAGCTGCGCCGGCCACCGCAAAATAATGTCGGGCATAGCCCAGCCCCCGCTTCGCTGACCGACCAAAGCTGGTAATTTAAACCTCGGAATGGAAAATGAATACGAACGCAGAAACTCACACATCACTACCCGAGGGGCTCGATCCGATACTGCGCCTGGTACCGATGCCGACAGACACGAATTATGCCGGGGATGTTTTCGGCGGCTGGATCATGGCTCAGGTGGATATTGCAGGAAGCCTTCCGGCAATACGCCGGGCTCGCGGGCGTGTGGCCACGGTAGCAGTGAATTCCTTTGTATTCAAGCAGCCGGTATTCGTCGGGGATATCGTGAGTTTTTATGCCGAGATCGTCAAGGTAGGCCGAACTTCCATAACGGTGGAGGTTGCCGTCTATGCACAGCGGGGTCTTCGCCACGGAATTGATGAAATATGCTGCCGGGTGACCGATGCGGTCCTGACGTACGTCGCCGTGGATGAAAATCGCAAACCGCGCGTCGTTCCGCAGGAATAACGCGCGCTCAAAAACTCGAGATTCTTGCAGCTCATTTGCCGACCTGAATTTTCGGCAAACAAGCTCATGATATTCACGAAATTGTTCTCGCCCGACGATCGGTAATACGATACGTTGACGTAATGGCATGTAAGGGTAGGGTAAGCGGACAAGAATGCCGCACGCTCACGAAGCGGGCTTTCCTGATGAAAAAATGGATCGAACTGGAGGCGACATTGAATAATCGTAAATTCATAGTGCGCAAAGCAGCCGTCCTCGGCGCCGGCGTAATGGGAGCGCAGATCGCAGCGCATCTGGTCAATGCCAACATCGAAACGCTGTTATTCGAGTTGCCCGCTGAGCAGGGGAACCTCAATGCCAACGTGATCAAGGCAGTAGAGAATTTAAAAAAACAGGACCCCGCGCCACTGTCGATTGCGACCAAGGCCGCCTCCATTCAACCGGCCAACTACGACCAGAACCTTGAGTTACTCCGGGATTGCGACATCGTGATCGAAGCCATTGCCGAGCGCATGGACTGGAAAAGCGAGCTGTATAAAAAGGTCGCGCCACACCTCGGCGAGGACGCCATTTTTGCCAGCAATACATCGGGCCTCTCCATCAATGAGCTGGCAAAGTCGTTCCCCGAGAACTTGCGTCACCGGTTTTGCGGCATCCATTTTTTTAACCCGCCCCGCTACATGCACCTCGCAGAGTTGATCCCCTGCAAGGAGAGCGATGCCGCGATGCTCGATGATCTGGAAGCATTCCTGGTCACGTGCCTGGGTAAAGGCGTAATTCGTGCAAAGGACACGCCGAATTTTATCGCCAACCGGATAGGCGTGTTTTCGATGCTCGCCACCATGCATCATGCACATGAATTCGGTCTCGGATTCGACGTTGTGGATGCTCTGACCGGCACGCTCATCGGTCGTCCCAAGAGCGCGACTTTCCGCACCGCGGATGTGGTGGGGCTCGATGTCCTTGCACACGTGATCGCTACCATGCGCGATACGCTGCCGGAAGATCCATGGCACAGATACTATGCCGTACCCGATTGGCTGCAAGCCCTGGTAGATAAAGGGGCGCTCGGGCAGAAAGCCAGGCGCGGCATATACCGGAAGATGGGCAAGGAAATCCATGTCCTGGACCTTGCGAAGGGCGAATATATTCTCTCGGCGGGTACAACCGAGGACGACATAAAAGAGCTGCTCAAACGTAAAAATCTCGCGGACCAGCTTGGCGCGTTGCGCGCGAATCCACATCCGCAAGCACAATTCCTATGGTCCATATTCCGCGATCTGTTTCATTATTCCGCTGTTCATCTCGGCGCAATCGCCGACAATGCGCGCGACCTTGATTTATCGATGCGCTGGGGTTTCGGCTGGAATCAGGGGCCGCTCGAGATCTGGCAGGCGGCGGGATGGAGCGAAATTGCCGGGTGGATAAACGAGGATATCGCGGCTGGCAAAAGCATGAGCGCAGTATCGCTTCCGGAATGGGTGCAGGAACTGGGACAAAGCGCCAGCCAAGCCGTCGATATCAGCATACAGGGCGTGCATAGAAAGCAGGGATCCTATGCGCCGTCCAGCAATACCTTCCGGCCACGTTCGGCATTGCCCGTGTATCGGCGGCAGTTGTTTCCGGATAGGCTGCTGAGCGAACGGGCGCAATATGGCACAACAATATTCGAGACCGATGCGGTACGGATGTGGCATACGGGCGAGCCCGGCGGCAATGGCTCAGCCGATGACCGCATAGCCATTCTCAGCTTCAAGAGCAAAATGCATACCATCGGGAGCGATGTGCTGGATGGGGTGCAACAGGCCATCGATGAAGCCGAACGGAACTGGCGTGCCTTGGTAATCTGGCAGACCGAACCGCCATTTTCTGCCGGCGCCAATCTTCAAAAAGCCACGGCGCGCCTGAAAAGTGATGAGCCGCCTTCCGCCTTCAGCGTCCTGGCGAAAAAAATCAGGAAAACGGCGCAGTCTGCGGTGCTCAAGGCGGCGCGCGGCCTCAATCTCGCCGATGCACTGATGGCAGGTAAGTTGGCCGAAATCGAAGCAATGGTTGCACAATTCCAGCAGACCTCGCAGGACCTCCGATACTCGATGATTCCCACTGTCGCGGCCGTGGATGGCCTCGCACTGGGGGGCGGCTGCGAATTCGTGATGCATTGCGATCGTGCGGTAGCGACAATGGAAAGTTACATCGGCCTGGTAGAGGCTGGCGTGGGATTATTGCCCGCAGGTGGCGGATGCAAGGAGCTTGCATTGAGAGCGTCGCGAGATGCGAAAGACGGCGATCCTTTCCCTTTGCTGAAAAATTATTTTCAGAGCGTCGCAACCGCACAACTATCAAAAAGTGCCGAGCAGGCAAAAGAACTGGGCTATCTGCGCACTGCCGACCCGGTAGTGATGAACCGGTATGAATTACTTTACGTTGCCAAGGCGCAAGCGGTCGCCCTGGCTGAAGCAGGGTATCGCCCGCCGCTGAAAGCCCGTAATATTTCGGTGGCCGGTTCTACCGGCATTGCCAATATCAAAGGCATGCTCGTAAACATGCGCGAAGGCAATTTCATCTCGGACCATGATTACCTGATCGGTACCAAGATCGCCCACGTCATGTGTGGAGGTGAACTGACTCCCGGCAGCGTGGTCGATGAAGACTGGTTCCTGGAGCTTGAGCGTGCCGCATTCATAGAGCTGCTGGCAACCGAAAAGACGCAGGCACGCGTGGAGCATACGCTGAAGACCGGGAAGCCTCTCAGGAATTAAGCGAAGGAGAACTGTCATGACCAAACAGATACAAGACGCTTACATCGTTGCTGCCGTTCGTACGCCGGTCGGCAAGGCACCGCGCGGAATGTTCAAAACCGTCCGCCCTGATGACATGTTGGCCCACGTGTTGAAAGCTGCGCTGGCACAGTGCGAGGGACTCGATCCGGCAGCCATCGATGACGTAATCGCCGGTTGCGCCATGCCTGAGGCGGAGCAGGGAATGAATGTCGCACGCATTGCGCTCTTGCTGGCAGGGCTGCCTGATAGCGTGCCGGGAATGACGGTCAATCGTTTTTGCGCCTCCGGGTTGCAAGCGGTAGCGCTCGCTGCCGACCGCATTCGCCTGGGCAATGCGGACGTAATCGTCGCGGCGGGTACGGAGAGCATGAGCATGGTCCCGATGACGGGCAACAAGATGTCGCTGGATCCGGCTATATTCCTGCGCGACGAGAATGTCGCCATCGCCTACGGCATGGGCATAACGGGAGAAAAAGTCGCACAGCGATGGCAAGTCAGCCGTGAGGCCCAGGATGAATTTGCGGTAACAAGCCACGCAAGGGCACTCAAGGCCATCGAGACAGGGGAATTCGAACAGGAAATCGCGCCCTATACGGTGGTGGAAAAACGCCCCGATCTCGTCTCGCATGAGGTCCGGGACGTTTCCAGCACAAGAAATACCGATGAAGGGCCGCGGCCCGGCACCAACGCGGCGACGCTTGCCACATTGAAACCGGTATTCGCGGCAAATGGCTCCGTGACGGCGGGCAACAGTTCGCAGATGTCCGACGGTGCGGGCGCCGTGATCGTAGCAAGCGAGGCTGCATTGAAACGCTTCGATCTTACCCCTATTGGCCGCTTCCTCGGCTATTCTGTCGCGGGTGTGCCACCGGAAATCATGGGCATAGGCCCGATCAAGGCGATACCGAAGGTGCTGAAGCAGGTTGGCTTGAAACTGGATGATCTCGACTGGATCGAATTGAACGAAGCTTTCGCAGCCCAGAGCCTCGCGGTCATCCATGACCTGGGGTTGGATCGCGCCAAAGTCAACCCGCTGGGCGGCGCGATCGCGCTAGGTCATCCGTTGGGCGCGACCGGCGCCATCCGTGTCGCCACGTTGCTGCACGGCCTGCGCCGGCATCATCGGAAATACGGTATGGTAACCATGTGCGTGGGGACAGGCATGGGCGCAGCGGGGGTGTTTGAAGCGCTATGACGAGAACCGGCGAATAAGTTCTCATGAAAATCTGGAGATCAACAGGATTGCTATCCTGTTGATCATGTGGCACGGCAAACTCGCAGACCTACCCGGATACCCACTCTATTTTCCGAAATAGACGTAGGCCTTCTGCGGTACGCTTGATTCCTTGAAGCGCTTGCGCTCTTCCAGGTCCAGCTTTTTATCCCACCAGATGGCGCGTGCCTCTTTCTGATCCTCCGCCAGTTTCGGATTTTTTTCGAACAGCTCGCGCATGAATTTGGTGTGGTCGGATTCGTACAGTTTCATGGTCTGGTTTCTCCTCTCTTCACTTTTCTGTGGCAACCTGAAACTTTACCATAACCGGAAGGTGCTCGCATCGACTGAGCTTGGGTCTGTGACCTGGATCGTAGCGTAATCCATAATCCGGTCGTGTTTTGATGGGTTATCGCTGAATATCTTCACCGCTCCAATGCCAATGTAGGTCGGGCTCCGCCCGACGATCAAAAACGATGTCGGGCGGAGCCCGACCTACAATTTATCAACGTATGTCTGGAGCGTACCATCAAGCCTCAGCGACATGAGCATGACTCAGAAAGGCTTGCGCTGCTGTAACTTATTGACGAACTTGGTGAAAGGCAAGGCAAGTTCCTGTTCACGTTGCTTTGCACACTCCCGTAAATTTTCCCAGGCGGGTCTGCCGGGACTGTGCTTGAAAGCGAAGACGATCAGATTACCGAACGGCTCAGCCAGTAGTGTAGCTACTCGACCAGCGAAACTATCCTCGATGCGATGGATGTAGTCATGGACTGCCCTGTCTCTGCTGAGCAAATTGACCACCAGCACGCCGTTTTTTTTCAATGTTTCACGGGCGCGGTCATAAAAATCCTGGCTGCAAAGCGAGGGTACCTGGCGCCCATCGTCAAAACCGTCAACCATCAGTATGTCGGCACTGCGAGGGTGGCTGGCAATAAATTCGCCGCCTTCCGCAATCACGACTTGCAGGCGATCATCATCCGCCGGTACAAAAAAATGATCTCGCGCCATCGCAACGATTTGCGGATTGATTTCAATCACGGTCGTTTGAACCTGCGGCAAACGGTGGTATACGAATTTCGCCAGCGAGCCCCCTCCCAGACCGATCATCAGCATATTTTCCGGCCGTGGATGAAACAGGGTAAAACCCATCATGCATTGAGTATAGGTCAGCTCCAAATGGTTGGGCGCTGCCAATCTCATCGCGCTTTGCACCATGCTGCTGCCAATATGGAGCGAGCGCACGCCATACTCCTCGCTCATATGAACGGCGGAGTCGGCGTCAATATTGTCGCCCGCACCGCGGCCTGTGCCGTGAAAACGGCGCCTGGAAAATGCACGCATTGGTTTCCTGGGTTGATCCGAAAATAAGCGATGCTTTACAAATGAATACTTTTGGCCTACGTTTACATTGCATGATAGCCCGGGCCAGGGTAAAGCGCCGCCGAACAAGTCCCGCTACCATGAAAACAAATTCGCGAAGTGTGCTTGATCTCATTAAAACACGGAGGCTATACCCGAACGTTATCATGAAAAAAAGCATTACAATTCTAGCTCCACTTTTGTCAGCGTGCCTGTTATCGGCATGTTCGGGTATTGGCCTCAAGGAAAAATCGCAGGCTTACGCCGCCAAATTTACGGGAGATCGCGTTTCGCTCGCACGCTGCGTCATCAACGGACTGCAAACCGATAGCCGATGGCTAATCCGCGGTCTGCAATATGAAGTACGAAGCTATCAGGATATCAAAGCGACAGAAATTTATGCCTATCCGTCCGGCGCGCTGCCGGGAACCTACGCGCGCAATGCAATCAACAACCCTGATGCGGTACGCCAGCCATTGATTCCCAGGATCTATGCGCATAAATCAAATGCTGATATGAGCGGCGAAGCCAGCCCCGGCTATTCGTTCGTCATGACAATACAAAGGACCGATAACGAAACGGTAGTCGCCACGCTGAATGGGAAGAAATACGAGAGCGATATAGCATGGGGCAAACTGAAAGCGTGTTCACTCCGCTAAGCTGAGCAGGACTTCTTTCGTTTCACCTCATCGGCCGACTACGTTACTTCGGTAAAAAACCCGGATTTCCTTTTATCAAACCCCGCAAACGAAAAAATCCTGAACATGATCGCGCATGGGCCATTTTTAAATGCTCGCCGCGCTAGAATAGCGCTCTTGATATTCCTGGTATAGCTATCGTATTTCTCGGGTTATTTTCAAATTCCAGGAAACAGCACAAAAAATATCGATAGGTAAAAAACGGCAACGAGCTCGGGATTTTTAGCTCTAACACAGGAATCGGTGGAATTACGGTGAATAAATGATGCGTTTATCGATAACAATGGCGGTGGCAGGTCCGGCGATAGCCGGACTGGTGCTGATGTTGCTGACTCTTCCGGCACTCGCCGGAGACTTTGAGGATGGAATGCGGTTCGCCCTCAGCAAGGACTATGTTAAAGCGGTAGCTTCTTTCAGGCGGGCAGCGGAAAAAGGAAACGCGGATGCCCAGTTCAATCTGGGCGTCATGTATTCAAAAGGGCGGGGAGTGCCCCAGAATGACGTACAGGCCGCGCAATGGTACCGGAAGGCGGCAGAGCAAGGCGACGCGCCGGCGCAATCCATGTTGGGTTTCATGTACCTCAAAGGTCAGGGGGTCGAGCAGGACTATCAGCAGGCCATGCTCTGGTACTTCAGGGCGGCGGATAAAGGATATGCCGTGGCCCAGTACAATCTTGGCGTGATGTACGCAAAAGGCCAGGGAGTCACGCAGGACTACCAGCAGGCCTTGTCCTGGTACCTCAAAGCCGCTGAGCAAGGGCATGCTCCCGCGCAGGGTATCCTGGGTTTCATGTACCTCAAAGGCCAAGGCGTGGAGCAGAATGACCAGCAAGCGGCATCCTGGTATCTTAGAGCTGCGGAACTTGGATATGCGGATGCGCAATATGCGATAGGCGTGCTGTATGCCAAGGGCCGAGGCGTGGAGCAGAGCAATCAGAAAGCGGTGTCCTGGTTTCGTAAAGCGGCTGAACAGGGGAATCCGGATGCTGAATTCAATCTCGGCGTCATGTATGCGGCGGGCGAGGGCATTATCAAGGACGATCAACAAGCTGCCTCCTGGTACCGCAAAGCTGCCGAACTGGGATATGCAAGGGCGCAATTCAAGCTTGGAGTCGTTTATGCCAAAGGCCGGGGGATTACGCACGACGATTATGAGGCGGCTGCATGGTATCGCAAGGCGGCGGAGCAGGGTTACGTCCCCGCCCAATTCAATCTCGGCGTAATGTACGCCACGGGGAAAGGTGTCTTGCGGGATGATCAGCAGGCCGTGGCATGGTATCGCAAAGCCGCTGAGCAGGGGGATGAGGATGCCCAATACAACCTGGGCGTACGATACGACAGCGGCCGGGGCGTCGCAAGGGATGCGCTGGAGGCTTTATCCTGGTATCGCAAGTCGGCGGAACAGGGTTACGCAAGGGCGCAATACAGCCTGGGCGTCAAGTATAACAACGGCCAGGGCGTGCCGCAGGATTATGCGCAAGCCTTATCCTGGTATCAAAAAGCGGCAGAGCAGGGTCATCACGGCGCGCAAACAAATCTGGGCGTGCTTTACTACAACGGCACCGGCGTCACGCAGGATTATGTTGAGGCTGATAAGTGGTTCAGTATCGCCAGCGCGGGAGATTATGAGGATGCGAAAGAAAACCAGGAGCTTATGGAGAAGCTCATGACACCGGTACAAGTTGCCGAAGCGCAACGGCAAGCGGAAGAGTGGATAAAAACTCGCGGGGAGTAAGGGTCTAGATCCGGATTCGCGGGCATCCTCCAGCGCATCTGCTTGCCCCGCTTCCTATTGTGACTATCAGATGGGCGCGCCGAACCCGGTAATGGCAAAAACGGCTTTTCCAACAACGATAAGGGCGCCGAAAGGTGACAGGGCGCATCCACGGCGCCAGCTTAGCTATTTGGAGGGCTGGCTGCTCTTTTCCTTGGTGATGGGGTTCTGTAGCGTATAACCTTTCTGTTTCATTTTGTATCCGCCATAGGCGCCTGCGCCGCCAGCGACAACATACCAGCAACCCGAGAGCGCTGGAATGACAGCCAGGAGCGCGACTATTAGAATTGTTCTCTTCATTTTCATCAAATTCTTCTAATATAAATATAAAAGCAAAATGGAAATAATGATCGCGGGAACTTACCTCAGGGAATGCTATGCTGTCAATCAGGTTGTATCTATTTTCTTTTGATGAATATCCCAGTACAGAAGCAACATAAACCGGAGCTGGATCAAACCGGTTTCGATTCCAGGTATTTCGCGGGGCTAACCCATTGTGGATCAGGAATTTTTTTGAAAGGGGAATATCATGGGCAACATTTCACTCTCCAGTACGCGAGCCAGATGGTTCATCGCGATAGCGCTGATCGTACTCCTGCCGGGATGCCAAACCGCGGACACGCGGCGGACTGGCGGGTTGATCGGTAGCATTGCCGGTTCTATCGGGGCGAGCTATCTGGGCAGCTATCTCGGCGGCGGTACTGCGGGCCGCATTGTGGCTGCCATTGCCGGCGGCGTCGCAGGCTATTATGTCGGTGCGGAAATTGGAGGCGTCCTCGGCAAAGACGATAGGAAAAAAATGGCTGATGCATCGCAGAAAGCGTTCGAGACAAACCAGACTCAGACCTTCAGCAACCCCGATAGCGGCCTGATGGGTAAAGCCGAGGTCGTTCAATCCGGTCCGACAGCGACACAGCAAAATAAAGAATGCAAGACAATCAGGCAAACTGTTGTGCTAAAAGATGGGAAAACGGTTACTGAGGATGTGAATAGCTGCAAGGATTGAGGATAGACGGTATTTGAACGGTGGGCACCCAAACGGGTGCTCGCAAGGATCGCATCCTTGAAACCGACACATCAGAGAGAGTCCGTTACCTGCGGTGCTTACCTGGTCGTAAAGCTCAGGACTTCCTCTTCCATTCATCACCCTTTTTCTCATATTCCTTTTTTACCGCCGACCACGCGACTTTATGCGCAGTTTCTTCGCGTGAAGCATCGCCTCTGCGATCATCCGGATCCTTATATTCATCCCAGGCATTATTGAAAGCTGCCTGATATATTTCCTGCGCGTGTTTTGGCAATACGTTCGTGACGTTTTTCGGGAGATCTTCTATGGCTGCGTATGGCATGACGGCTCTCCTATCGATGATTGGATGAAGCGGTTTTTTTGGGGTGCGGCAAGCTTAACAATAATGCCGCCATGATTTCGATTCAAAGTTCAGATTGACGCCTAGTAACCGCTCAATCTCGTTCTATAAAGTAAACGATAGGCGATAGAGTGGGCTAGCGCAAGTGAAGTGATTAGAAGCAGTTCCGAGAATTTGAGCAAGCCCACAACTGGATAACGTTCTACGTTCGATGTGCGGCGTGAGGACTTCGATAATAAAGTGGGCCGATGGCAACAGCGCACCCAGCGCACTCAACGCCAACTTGACGCTGGCGGGTGATAAGAAACGGTGCGAACTGGCACGCGCTTCGCGGTAGCCTAATTTGCCGATTGAACCATCTCGACGAGCCTATTGACCTGAGGGCTAGTTCAGTTCGTACTTTTTCGAAGGCGGATGACAATATCCTTTTTAATATCGGGCCCCGACTTATCAAGCCGCGAAAACCGATACCCCAATGTGATGGAGTCGAGTTTAGCAAACGCTTTCTCGCTATACCCCTCTCGTGTAAAGTCGGGAATGCGCAGTAGGAATTGCTTTGCCACGTCGGCTTCGGCAGGCAGTAGCTGAGGGAGCAATTCGCTTGGGGTAACCCAGATTACATGATTTTCAGCGCCGAAATCCATGGTGTTTTTCCCTCTCTTGAGAAGAGCTAGCGGAGCGTCATTGGGTACCAATACATAGATGTCTTCGAGATAAACACCATGCTCGATCAAGTTTCTGAACTTTAGTGCAATGTAATAGTAAGCTGCCTCCTTCCAGCTTTTTTCAATCTGCATAAAGAGAACATCGTCGCCCTTCAGAGCCTTATACATCGCTCCACCAACGGCTGGGCCGTGCTTCGCTACAAACGATGAAATTACGGTTGTCGCAAGCTGCTCAATGCCGGGAAAAAATGCCTCAGGTATGTTATCGGCTCGTCCTTGTGGCGAAGAAGAGATGTCTTTTGGCGTTTCGCTCATTACAGTACACCTCGGTTAAGCAATGGATTGGCAATCATATGCGTCTATTGTTTTATGTTGTACCTGATTCCTGCTCCTCACGGTGATCAAATTAGCCGAAGCAAAGTTTATGCTAACTTCAAGAAAGCTTTTTACTCAGGCGCTTATATATTTCTTTCGGATGCTTGGGATCCCAAGTGTAAAGTGGACCGACACATCGGCAGACGCCTGACAGCATGGAAGCTCCTGATGCCCACGGATCAATCGAGCTGATCCCTTTGGTTCTGTAGATGGGGATGAGAGAACGTAGTCTGTTCAGCCGGAACCCCATTCGGGTGTTTAAAAGAATTTGCCAATTTTCTTTCCTATAATTATTTGAAGGTTTTCTTTTTTACTATGCGTAATCGTATGGATCTAATGGATTTTACTGAGAAAAATGGCAGAATTATTCACTTTTCCCAGGATTTCCAGCCCCTCAGGCCCAAACCCTTTACCTTCAAAAATCTTCCTTCACAGGGAGCCATTTCAAATCGTTCAGGTCTGATTCCATGGGTTTCACAATCAGGAAATGAGGAATGCCCGAATCAAAGCCTCGATACGACGATTAGAGCGCAAAAATACGCTATGCTGAAAAATACCTGAATTCCCTCACGTCAAAGGAGCAACATCATGAAAACCAATCCAGTTGGCTGGTTTGAAATCTATGTGCAGGACATGAAGCGCGCCAGGACTTTCTACGAAGCGGTATTGCAGGGAAAACTCGAGCAGATTCCCAACCCCACCCCTGATACAGAGCTGGAAATGTGGACTTTCCCCATGTCGGAGAAAGGCTATGGAGCGACGGGCGCGCTCGCTAAGATGGAAGGCTGCGCCTCGGGTGGCGGCGGCACGCTGGTTTACTTCATGTGCGAAGACTGCGCGGTGGAAGCTACGCGGGCCGCCGAGCACGGTGGGCGTATTTTCAAGGAAAAGATGTCGATCGGCAAATATGGCTTTATTGCACTGGTTTTCGACACCGAAGGCAACATGATCGGGCTGCATTCCATGCATTAGCAGCCTATCGGAAAATGCCTGACGTATTATGCTTGCGGCTCCCTTCCAACAGCATAGCGCGCTGTGGTTGGTTCGATTGAGCCCGACAAAACATGAATGCGACAGAGGGTGTTTTTCACAATTGCAAGAAGGGAAAACCATGAAAAATCTGTATACGATTACGGTATTGATAATTCTTGCCGCGCTATCCGGGTGCGTATCGGTTCGATCGGGAGGCTCACCCGACCGGCAAGGCCCTCAAGACACATCCGGCGCCACAGATAGCGTTATCATTGTTTCAGCAGCGTCCTCTGCTTCCACCTCTAGCGCGCGGCAATGACGACGAATGGCAGGGCAGCAGCCAACGGAACGCAAGAACAGTAAAACATGGGGGTTCAATAATCGTGAGCTTCAAAGTCCAGCAGGGATAGCCTATATCGACAATCTTACGCTGAGTGTTTCAGGGCGGTGACACGATGATCTGGCACAGGGCTTTTGATGTGCCGAGGAATGGGGCAGGCTCAATGGATAAGGATCGTTCCGACGACCTAGGCCATTCGCGGTCAAACTCTCGGAAAACAACCAATATATTGCCTTTTTATGTTGACTCAATCCAGCCCAACCCCATCGGAATATGAACGCGACATATGGTATTTTTCACAATCGCAAGAGAGAAAAACCATGAAAAACCTGTATACGATTACGGTATTGATAATTCTTGTCGCGTTATCCGGGTGCATATCGGTTCGATCGGGTGGCTCGCCCGGCCAGCAAGGTCCTCAAGGCGCATCCGGCGCCACCGATAGGGTGATTATTGTTTCAACGGCGTTCCCTGCTTCCAGCTCTAACGCGGCAATGACGACGGACGGCAGAGCGATAGCCGATGAACGCAAGAACAGCAAAACATGGGAGTTCAATAACCTGGAGCTGCAAAGTCCAGCCGGGATAACCTATATCGGCAATCTTACGCTGAGTGTTTCAGAGCGCGGTGATACACTGATCTGGCACGCGTCCTTCGATGTGCGGTCCCGCGTCCGCAAGGTGGTTTCACCAGACGTGGTATTCAACCTGATTCTTCTCGACAGGAACGGTCAGGAGTTGACGCCAAATGGTCAAATCAGCTTCAGTCGCCTATGTGGAAATAGCTACTATGAAAAAAGCGACAGCGTTATTGCTCCCGATCTTTTCAAGCAGGTAGCTGGGGCCAGAATTAAGTACCTCTTCAAAACTCGTGTAACGGTATGTGATTGACAATTGCCGTAACTAATATTTTTTGGTTGGGTTTCTATTTATAAAGATATTTCTCAAGTGTCTGGAAAGGCAATCAATATATTGGTTTATGTTAGTTCAATCGAATCTGACCCTATCGATTCCGAACCCTATCGATTCCGATCATTGCCCGGACACCTTGGCGGCACCAATGTTTCTCTGGGGCGATTTGCGCCAGGGCAGCGCCAGAATATCGGACACTGCTTGATCCACATGGGTGACAGGCACGACTCGGTCGTAGCCAATAATGAGGAAACGGGTTCGACTGGAAACAACAAACAGGTCTGCAAAAAGAAAACCCCGCTGTAAAAAAACAGCAGGGAAAATTTGGTTTCGCCCTTGACACGGGGGCGGCTAATGGGTGACCCCTTATGACCCCTTAGATCTCGGTGGCTGCTATCGAGAAACGCGAATTTGATTACCGCCACAACTGCGTCATTCATGAAAGACCGGATTTCGACAAATACTAGCCGGTCGTACTTTGGGAATGCAGACGCTCACGGCGTGAGCCAAACGTCGGAACCCAACGTGCTGGGAGTCATCCACTTGAGTAATTGGTTAGATTTCTTTTCAGAAAGCGGCTGGCCCAAAATGAAAATCGTAAGCCACCCGACTTATGATGAGCTTATTGATACTTTGGACTGCCACAGTTCCCGCCTCAATTGGCCGACCGAATAGCGCCAGATTAGGGATTGCTTTTGCTTGTTCGTTCTTCTGGTACTGAGGAATGCGACGGTGCGAGATGCCGTAGACGGTTTGGAAAGGCATGGCGCCGAGGCGCAAAAGACTAAAGTACGAGGGGTACACCACTCCATCGAAGCCTGCGTTCCTGACAGCGGCCGCGATCTCACGAGTGATTTTGTATGCGTGTTTTCCTGCTAGGAAAAGCATGTGCACAGCCATGTCGAGGCTTTCAAACTCGGTAACGTTTTCCTCTTTCAAAAGCGCAGTCAAATCGAGAAGGCGAAGCGAAGACTTAGGAGTAAGGGTTGCAACGTAAACCTCGTCCTCGGTTGTGACTCTGCATTCGTGTACACAAATCTGCAGATCAGACGACCCATAAAGCACAGGAGCGTTGTAGGAATCAAGACGATTCTTGCCTGCGAACGCGCTAGGTGGGCTGTCGTATTGCGAAGGCTCAGCCGGAGCACTTGGGCCTATGCGAATCCGGTAGAAGATTAGGCCTGGGCGAAGTGAAGTCGTGGGGTACTCGCTAAGGACTCTTTCGATAACAGCTTGCCGTGTTCGAAACTTTTGTAAAGCCTTCAGTGGTTCGATCTCACCGACCATCCACAAGCGTGGACCATAGTGAAAGAAGCCGACACCGAGAAGGCGCTCAAACAGCTTGATATCTGGCGCGAGCCATGGCGAAAAATCAATACAAGTTTTCTGGTGCTGGTTGAACGTAATTACCGGGGCAGCGCCATATCTACAACGCCAAAGGGAGCCCCAAACGAAGAAACGATGCGCTAAAGCCTCAAGCGCTTCAGAAGAAAGTTTCTTGCCGTCTAATGCGCCGCAGTTTGGACAAGCGTTGGCTTCCACCACTCCAATTTGGTCTGCGTCCAATCGTAAGCCACTATCAGAGAAGCACGCAGAGCATGCGATAGGTGAAGATCCGGTTATCAATTTTGGAACCTAATGTGTGCTCATAGTGATGTGTGGATGAGGAGTATCGAGGCTATGATGCCGGCTAACACTGGAAGCACAAACTCAACAGCCATGCGCGCCCACGAAGTAGGGCCCACGAGCTTTTCTATTAGCATGTGGTTGTCAAGGTGACCAGCATTGCGCCACATTGCACCGACGCGACGCTCTACTTCATGAAGATCCTCGCGCTCCTCGTCCGTCAATTTTTTGTTTTCGAGAATAGACTTCCGGAAATTCTGATATACGATTGATTCTTCATCCCATGCTTTAGCCATATGAGACATGCGCCAAGCCGTGAAATCGGCGGCTGCGACAACCTAGAATGACAGAAGGAAGAAGGCGACAATTACGCCAATGAGCCAAAGCATTGACCCGCGATCGGACTGCGAGAACTCCAGACCCAAGGCCGAAACTTTGGTTGGAATAAAGCCTGTCGTTGCCACAAAAATCGCGATGACGCTTGACACCAATAGTGACTTCCTCACAGACCTAGTGTGCTGGGACAACGGGTCTGTGACACGAATGATGTCGGCCTCGAATGGATTCATGCGCTTTCTTTATATGCTCACCGGGGAATCTATGGGGCCAGATTCAATTGATGAGAATCGTTTCGGCCACTGGATCATCCGTACTCAAGCTCTTGGAAAGCACAATCAATGTATTGACCTTTATGTTGATTCAATCGAGTCTGATCCTGAGCTATCCCATTCTTCCTGCCCAAAATTTTCCGACGTTCACGGTATGTCCAGTTTTACGAGGTTGGGATAAGTTTGATTGATTTGTTGGTTACAAACTGGTTACATTTCTTAAATATCACTACCTGAAAAAAAGGCTTGTATCGCTACAAGCCTTATGGATACTGGCGCCCTGAACACGAATCGAACGTGTGACCTACCCCTTAGGAGGGGGTTGCTCTATCCACTGAGCTACCAGGGCGTGACTGCATTTTACGCTAAAATTGCGGTATGAATAAAACTGACCAAACCGCTAGCCCAACTCAAGCCAATTCCAGAAAACTGCCACGTACCGTAATCGTTCTCGGGCTGGTCAGTTTCTTCAATGATTTCGCTTCCGATATCGTTATTCCGCTCATTCCCATCTTGCTGGCGACGGTGCTGGCCGCCGGGCCGGTAGCGCTCGGACTTATCGAGGGGGTCGCCGATGCGATGGCGAGCCTGCTCAAGCTGTGGTCGGGGCGGCATTCTGATGTCATGAGCGGCCGACGCAAGAATCTTGCTGTGGCGGGCTATACGTTATCGAACATAGCGCGTCCCCTGCTGGGGCTGGCGGGTTCCTGGCCGATGATACTGGTGCTGCGCAGCATCGACCGGGTGGGCAAGGGCGTGCGGAGCGCTCCCCGCGATGCGCTTGTGGCGGATGCGACGCCGCCCGGGATGCACGGCTATGCTTTTGGCTACCATCGGGCAATGGACAACGGCGGAGCGGTGGCGGGCAGCCTCGTGGCAGCGGCGGCGCTTGCTTGGTCCGACTTGAGCTTGACCGAGGTGATTCTCTGGTCGGCGGTACCCGGCTTTGTTGCGGTGCTGTTGCTCGGTACTGGTGTGAAGGAAGAAAAGAAGAAACATGCCGAGGCTCAGGTTCCCGTTGTGCTGCCGCCTCTGCGCTGGTCGGTATTATCCCTGCCCATGCGGCGTTATCTGCTGGTACTAATGCTGTTCACGTTCGCCCGCGCTTCGGAAACCTTTATCTTGCTGCTGGGGCACCAATTGGGCGTAGGCGTAGTCGAATTATTGCTGTTGTGGTCGACGCTGTATCTTTGCAAAGCCGCCACCTCCACCTGGGGCGGGCAACTGGCCGACAAGCTCGGGCACGGCACGTTGATGCTGATCGGCTGGACCACTTTTTCAATTTCGTTTTTGATGCTTGGATTAGTGGAGCAGAGCGCCGGATTATGGGCGGTAAGCATTTTTTACGGTCTATGTACGGGCATGAGCGAAGGCGCTGAGCGGGCCATGATCAGCGATTATGCCGCGCCTCACGAGCGCGGGACGGCTTTCGGCTGGTATCACTTGATGGTGGGTATTGCGGCGATTCCAGCGGGATTGCTGTTTGGTTCGATCTGGCAATTTCAAAGTGCGGCGATGGCTTTTTTCTTTGCGGGTGTATTGGCAGCTTTTGCGGCGCTACTGTTGCGAGTCTGGGCTTGGCCGGTCAGGAAATTGAGGGGGAGTGAGGGGTAAAAAGGAGGAGTCTTGTGGCGGTTTTTTTAATTGGATTGACCGATGATGGGTTGCGCTACGCTCCACCCATCCTACGAGCTATGAATTTTGCGATGGCAATATTACGTTCCTTGGTAGATACTCTGTTCCCGTCAACAATAATTTTCGATTTTTCTGCCTCATGCGTGAAGCGCATAGAACCGTCGATTATCGAACGGCTGATTGTGGGTAAAC
>NZ_FMUF01000029.1:0-36390 GCF_900100985.1 Nitrosospira sp. Nsp1 | reverse complement strand
CGGGCTGGTCCAATACCGATATGCTGATGCAGCAGGTCGCTCAGCTTAATCGGGAAAAGGAAATATTGCCCCCGCCAGGGGATCATGTGCATTGAGTTGAGTAGTCAACCGCAGCAGGGAGCAAACCGAGAAGCATAGAGCCCCGTATGAGGCTTTCCAACAAAGTTTTTTAATAATCGTTCAAGGAGATAAATATGATTAAATCGATGGCCACGGTCTTGATTAGTGCTGCGTTGGTCGTGTCAGTGCCCGCGTCAGCGCATACCGAAGAGCATTTCGACGCCATTGATACGCCACACGGGGGCCAGATGCGTATGGCAGGTCCCTATCATCTGGAGCTTGTTGCACAAGATAAAGAAATCGTCATCTACGTAACGGATCATGGGGATACTAAAGTCAGCACCGACGGTGGGGTGGGTAAAGCAAGTTTTCAGGTAGGCAAGGCCAAGCCCAAGGATTCGATAAAACTGGAACCTGCAGGGGATAACACCCTCAAAGGAACCGGAGATTTCAAGCTCACGCCCGAAACCACGATCGTCGTGTTCGTCAAACTGCCGGACCAGGAGCCACAATCAACCCGTTTTACGCCGCTCAAGCCTAAAGCGTCCCCAAAAGCCCAGGAAAAAAAGCCTGCGGGAACCTCCAGTGGACATGAGCATCATCATATGCACCATTGAACACCGCGAGAAAAAGAACCCGTAAACGATAGGGCGGGATATCATAAAACCGTGGGGCGGCAGCAACCATCAATAATCTCACCGGACAGCGCCAACTGAAGCACCACGATGTCTTGCTATTTTTAGCAATTCACCGCGGTTTTTAAGTTTGCAGCGCAGCCTGCCGTCCCCTCTTGATATCGATATTCAGCAATATCAGTAATCCGATAACAAAATAAACGCCGGTAATCAGCATGGCAAGCCGGTGATCGCCGCGAGAAATCCAGCTTACCAATCCATACGTCACCGGACCCAGGATGGACGACAGTTTGACTGCCAGTCCCCACAGCCCGAAAAATTCAGCCCGTCTGGCGTCGGGGCTGAAATATCCCACCAGCGCCCGGCCTGCCGATTGAGAAGCCCCCAGGCACAGGCCGGCGACGTTGGCAGCCAGCCAGAACATTGCCCGGCTTTCGGCCATCCAGGCCAGCAATATCATGACAATCCAGCCAACAAGCGTCAACGCTATCGTGGGAATATGCCCGATCCTGTCCTGTATGCTGCCGAAAGCGAACGCGCCCGCTGACGCAGTGATGTTGACCACCAGGACCAGAAACATGGTGTCGCTTGTGTTAAAGCCCATTACCTGTTGCGCGTATATTGCAGCCAATGTAATTACAGTCTGGATACCCGCCTGGTAAAATACGATGCAGACAAGAAAACGCACCAGGTCGCGGAAATCCCGCACGCGATGAAATGTCTCGCCCAACCGCGAAAATGCCTCGCTTACCACGGTATGTCCGGCAAGATGCAATTGAGGTACGGCGCGTTCCTTCAGGAAAAGAAAGGTGGGGATACTCGACAGCGCAAAGAAACCGGCCGTTATCAGCATCGTAACGGGGACAAAGTGCTCAGCCGGCTTGCCCTGTTCCTGTGCCCAGGTGACATACGCCAGCGATAGGCCCAGACTGACCAGGCCGCCGATATAACCCAGGCTCCAGCCCCAGCCCGAAACCTTTCCCAACGCCTTGCTTTGCGCCAGCTCCGGCAAAAACGCGGCGATCAGATTTTCGCCGCAACCAAAGAAGAAATTGGTGAGGATTATCAGCACAACCGCCAGCCACAGATCGCCTGCGCCGACAAAGTAGAGCAATCCCGTAAACAGGACACAGCCTACCGCACTCAGGAATAATAGACGCTTCTTCGCTGCATACGCGTCGGCATATGCGCCTAGCGCAGGCGCGGTCAGGATAATAAGGGCATAGGAAACCGCCAGCGCTGCTGTCCATGCAAACGTCGCCCATTCCGCATTCCCAGCCACCACCGCAACGAAATAAGCATTGAAAATTGCAGTAATTACAACGGTGGTATAGCCTGAATTGGCGAAATCAAACATCGCCCAAGACCACACCTCCCGCCGACTCACCCCTGTCGCCAGATATTGTGGCTTATCCTGTGTTTGCATGGAATGCAGCGATATCCTAATTAATGCTAACAACAGCTTTTGATTAACTTGGGGCCATAAAGGCCGTTACAGGTCGTTGAGATCATTTATTACCGCAAACGGATCCTGTCGCCTCGACTTCGGCAGTAAGTACTCACTCCCTAAGCTGGCGTTTGTAGAATCCGGGTAATTACAATAGGCCAGTACCACTCCGGCCATTCCCCAGTCATCCAAAGGATTTGTCCAAAATTTGCGGCCTCAGCCTCTGATCACAACCAAAAAATACGTGATTGCAGCGCGATTATGGACTAGCTGCACGCTGTCTCGGGAAAAACCGCGATCCTGATATTAATGCTTCACATGTCTTACGTCGCCGCAGACATTCACCAGCACCCCTATCAGGTTTAACATGCCTTCCATCAGTAAATTCAAATGCTCCTCGCTCCACTCGAACGAACGCAATGATGCCAGGGTTTGGTCAACCGGGATTTCTTCATGATTTATCTGCTGATGCGCAAGACTCAGGGCAAGCAGTCGCGCGCATTCGGCCAGTTGATCCTTCGTAGCCTTTTTGATCAGCATATTCGCCAAGTCATATGTTTGATCAAAGCTTAATAGTTGGGTCACGATATTTGCCTATTATAATTTTGTTAGCCTTTATTCTTCTGCAATCGCACACCGGATAAGTCCCAAAAGCATTCAGCTTTCAGAGTATCCCCGGCGTCCGCTTCATTATTCGCTCAGGGTTGGCAGAACTCAACGTCACTCCCAACAGGAAAGTTGGTTGTTCGCATAATAACCTTATCGTCGGGGTTTGCAATTGGACTTAAGTACACGCGCTCACCAATCCAGAATATGGGCAAGTTGCGGCAGCTTTGAAGTACCGTCAGGCCGCCATCAAATCTCACAACCTTGCGCCGTGATATCAGGGACAACGCTGTTCAAGAATGACAAAACTCTCAATAATCCGCGCCAGTCGCAGATTATCTGTTTTTTTTATTTACCGGGCTACAGCATCAGGAAGCCGCGACCTTAAAAATGATCAGATATCGGATCTACACCGACCCAATCAATAACGATATAACTCACAATGAATATCATCAGATGATATTATTAAGCCACGCAGCCTGATATTGGACTTGAAACTCTGCTTGATCTTGACGGCTACATCATTGCTCAGGATTTGGGATGCTGGGTCAAGGTCGAGGCAAGGCGAGTCGTAGCAACCCCGAAAATTCCGCATGGCATCCACTATTCGCTTACGCTGCATGAACCCTATGGAAAACGGATCATGGGATACGACAACAGCCATGCCATAAAGCCGCCGAAAAAGTTCAAGTATGCGGGTCAGCTGCTAGCTATGACCATAAGCATCGTCACATCGCGGATAAGGGAGTCCCTTATGAATTCAAGGATGCCTACCAGTTGCTTGCTGATTTCTTTGAAGAAGTGGATCGTGTATTGAAGGAAATGGAGCTATGAAAAGAATTGTGATCGGCATCATGCCGCAAGAGAAAATCCGTGAACGCATGCTTGCGATAGCCAGAGGTACGTATAAGCCCAAACCTGGCGAACCCAAGATATGGTTTACTTCAATGAAGTCGCTTGCCGAGGTCTTGAGTGACGATAACCGTTGCTCACCACTATCCATGAATCACAGCCTGAATCGATCATCGGTCTCGCGGAGATTACCGGGCGAAAGCCCAGCAATCTCTCACGTACTCTGAAAACCATGTCTCATTATGGGATTGTGGAAATGCGGCGCGAAAACCGGCGTGTGCGTCCCATCGTCAATGCTACCGAGTTTCAGATATTGACCGCTCAATAGATTGGTGCGAATTTGAATACATTATCTTTCGGGAATGAATCGATGGGAACTAATTCCAAACAAGGTAAGGGTGAATTCACTTTCCAACCGTACCAAGCTTAGCCTCAAGGAAGACCTCATGAGGAGCCTGGTAATTGAGGCACTTGGGGGTCGATGATTCAGTATTTTCACCCATACGCTCTTATCAAGCTGTAGTAAGCAGGGCTGCGCTACCAGTGTGTATTAAGCCTAATTCTTTATCTCCCCCTGCTTTAGTGGGGCTAGTAATGAGTGCACCGAAACGAGTTGCCAATATAATGACAATTTGTGGTGGTGGGCCGAGCAGTAGCGTTTGACAACTGGCGCTGATTTTCCAGAACCTGCTGCTGATACGCCCAATTCTGAACTGCTCGCGCCGAATTCTGCCGCTGTAATAACTCATCCTGGTGCGCATGATTTAACTGAGATTGAATTTGCTGGCCAATTTGAGCAAACTCCGTTTGCCACGCATTCAATCTGTCAACTGTACGTTGGTTGACCTCTCCTATCGTTAAGTCTTTATTGATGGCTTTTGCTAAGTCTGCATCTGCCTCGGAAAATATCCGCGCGAGACTAACAACGTATTGAGGGTGGACTTTGGAGAAGGCTTCAATGGCAAGCTTGTCGCAAGGCTTTCTGAGGATAGAAATGTCGATCAGGTCTTTAGCTTCCTGCTCTGTAGCGTAAGCCCCCAAGGACAATTTCTCTACCACCCGGGGATCATCTGCCTCCACTATAAATCTTTCCTTAAGCCTATGTAGGGCTTGTGATCTGTCCATAGGATCACAGCTGCCTAGAGTGCGAAGAGCACTCTGATACTGCACCTGAACATGTTCGAATTGCCGTTGAGCTTGGGTAGCGCAGCCTCCTAGGGCAATCGATACCAGCGTGAAAACACCCACCCACCATCTTTTAGATATCACGAACTAAAATCTCCTATTTATCGCGGCGATACATCTCTTCGTTTCTTACTCGTTCTAGCAGGAATCGTGCCATCAAAATTAGTTTAAAAGATTCAAATTCTAAGCCATTCTGCGCGTAATCACTGTAAAGAATCCCGACCGTTAACTAATGGTATGTGGGCGCTTTAATTGAAGAGCGGCGAGTATAAGACCGAAAAAAATCGTATAGGAGTTTATGTAAAGCCGGATGTGGTGCCGCGAGACATCCTTAAGTGGAAATATTTCCAGGTAATACTGGAACTGGGAGTTGCGATAACCGCTGCCCGGTTCCCTGATAATCCCAACTGCGGGCTTTCGGCAAATCCCAGCACCGCGTAGCTTATGTTGATCAACCTCGCTATGCCAGGATCCGCTAAGAGGCGCCCGACGATGTCAAAGGTGCTTCGTGTGCGTCAACTACACGATCAGCCTTATCTGTGTCTATTTGACGCCAGATACAAATGCAGAGTTCTAGCAACCGACAAACTGTCCTTCGATAAATTTACGGACGACCCGCGCTTCATCTTTTCCGTAACAGCGGTGCCTGGATTCAACAGTCCCGATATCCGCGTATTTAAACCGGAAACGTTTCCAATCGCTCCGAGGTATCAACGAAGCTAACTTGTTCAGAGGCTCTGCGTTTTACTGCTATACGTTCTTAGACAAGTTGCACCTAACGAGAGCTGACAGTACTGCGCGCTAAGTTCAACGTCAGAAATTTGGAAAAGGGGTGCTGGAAACATTTACACTCGCTCAACCATGGGTATTGCTGGCCTACTACGCGGCGGAAATGTGCTTGTGTCAAGGCTTTGAATGTCGGATTTCAGAATGGCTCCGCAGTTGCCCGCAACTTAGGACTGAAGCACGTCGAAATGCATTCCCTAAGAACAGAATCTGGACAAAACCACTTCAAGAGTTACCCCAGCGTTACCCTGGGGTCAGCGTCTGGGCTTAAGAGCTACCTAAGTTATTGTATGGATGGTGCTGTTGAGAGGAGTCGAACCTCCGACCTACTGATTACGAATCAGTTGCTCTACCAACTGAGCTACAACAGCGCGAAGGAAAATACAGCATCGTGGATTATAGAGGTTTGGTAAACGGCGAGCAATGCAAGGGTCAAGCGTAAAGCGCGGCTTTTTCCAGGGAAGACGTCAAAAATGTTCGGAATAAACTGCGAGCAGCCTGAAAGCTTATAATTGCAGCTGCTAAAAATCGTCAATGGTGTCTGCTCTACCGTATCCAGATAAAACTATCTCTAATTTCCCTTATTTTCGTCGATGTCCTCCAATAACTAGACTTTTTTGCAAGTATGCGTCAAACTTGCGTGCATGGAAAATGACGCGTCCAAAATAAAAAAAATCCTCGTACTTCATGGGCCTAACCTGAATATTCTGGGAACACGCGAGCCGGAGCGCTACGGAACACTCACGTTAGGCGAAATTAACAGCAAATTAACGATTTTAGCGGATCACGCGGGTGTCGGATTAATTCACTTTCAAAGTAACGCCGAGGGTGAGCTGATAGATCGAGTTCAGCGAGCGATGAGCGAAGGAATAGCATTTATCATCATCAATCCCGCAGCCTATACACATACCAGCATTGCTTTACGTGACGCCCTTGCAGCAACCAGAATACCGTTCATCGAAGTACATCTCTCCAATGTTTTCGCTCGTGAATCTTTCCGCAGGAGGTCATATTTCTCCGACCTGGCGGTGGGCGTGATCAGCGGCTTGGGACCTAAAGGATACGAACTTGCCTTGGAATACGCTATAGAGATATTGGCAGGCGGGAAGTTCGATCGCCCCACCTAACCTTGCTGATATTTATAAGGCCTGGAGCGGGGAGCAGGACATGGAAGAGGAACTTTCACGGAATAGAAAGCAGACATGCGTCAACGCGCTGAAAGATGGCGCAGCAATGGCGGCGTGTAGTTAAGACGTAAAAGGGGAACCGCCCCGGAGGTTTATTATGGATTTGAGAAAACTGAAGAAACTGATTGATCTGGTCGAGGAGTCGGGCATTGCCGAACTGGAAATTACCGAAGGTGAGGAGAAGGTACGCATCAGCAGATCGACCTCATCCGTACAAACCCAGGTAGCCCCAATCGGAGCATCACCTCCACAGGTGGCGATGCCGGGTGCTGTTTCTCCATCGGCGACACTCACCACCGCTAACGCGGTAGCCGAGATCCTGCCGGAGGGCCATGTGGTGAAATCACCCATGGTAGGAACGTTCTACCGTAGCTCCACTCCCGGTTCCAACCCATTCGTCGAGGTAGGGCAGACGGTCAAGGAGGGGGAAACGCTATGCATCATCGAGGCGATGAAGCTGCTCAACGAAATAGAATCCGACAAGAGTGGCGTGATAAAGGCAGTCCTGGTGGAAAATGGCCAACCAGTAGAGTATGGCGAGCCGCTATTCGTGATCGGGTGATTCTGTGCCAAACGCGCTTATAACGCGCTGAAAGACGGCTAACAGCTCCCATTTTCGGGAAACATTCTCCAGTAAACATGTTCGAAAAAATTCTTATAGCCAACCGTGGCGAGATCGCCCTGCGAATACAACGCGCATGCCGTGAGATGGGCATCAAAACAGTCGCAGTGCATTCCCAGGCGGATGCCGACGCCAAATATGTGAAGCTCTCCGATGAATCCGTGTGTATCGGGCCAGCCCCATCGGCCCAAAGTTATCTTAATATTCCTGCCATCATCAGTGCAGCGGAGGTAACCGACTCGGAGGCTATTCATCCGGGTTATGGGTTTCTTTCTGAAAACGCCGATTTCGCCGAGCGTGTCGAAAGCAGTGGTTTTGTCTTTATCGGCCCTCGCCCCGAAACAATTCGCCTGATGGGCGACAAGATCAGTGCCAAGAACGCCATGAGAAAAGCAGGCGTGCCTTGTGTTCCCGGATCCAACGGCGGGCTCCCGGAGTCGCCTGAAGAGATCCGCGCCATTGTTCGCGCCATAGGTTATCCGATAATCATCAAGGCGGCAGCTGGCGGCGGCGGCCGTGGAATGCGGGTGGTGCATACCGAAGCCGCTTTGTCGAACGCCGTTATAATAACTCGCAACGAAGCGCAGGCGGCGTTCGGCAACCCGACGGTCTATGCGGAAAGATATCTTGAAAATCCGCGCCATATCGAGTTCCAGGTTCTGGCTGACGAACACGGGAATGCCATCTTCCTTGGCGAACGGGAATGTTCAATGCAGCGCCGCCATCAGAAAATTCTCGAGGAAGCGCCCGCCCTGGGCATTCCCCCCAGGTTGCGCGACAAGATGGGCGCGCGCTGCGCGGACGCATGCCGCCGTATCGGTTATCGCGGCGTAGGCACGTTCGAGTTCCTGTATGAGAAAAATGAATTTTATTTCATCGAAATGAATACGCGCCTGCAAGTGGAACATCCGGTTACTGAAGCGATTACCGGGATCGATCTGGTACAAGCGCAAATTCGTGTTGCCGCAGGTGAAAAACTCAACATTCGCCAGCGCGATGTCGTGTTGAAAGGGCATGCCATCGAGTGCCGCATTAACGCCGAGGACCCTTATAAACTCACGCCCTCCGCCGGACGTATTACGCAATACCACGCTCCAGGCGGCCCCGGCATTCGCGTGGACTCTCATATATATCATAATTATCTGGTGCCGCCTTATTACGATTCCATGATCGGTAAAGTCATTGCCTATGGTGACAACCGCGACCAGGCAATTGCACGGATGCGCATCGCGTTGTCCGAAATGGTGATAGAAGGCATTAAAACAAATATGCCGTTACACCTCGACCTGTTATCCGACGCCGCTTTTCTGAATGGCGGCACCAGTATCCATTACCTGGAGCAAAAGCTTGCCAATTATAATAAGCCAGGCTAAAACGCGACCCATTTCTTGATATGGCCTGGATTTCGCTCGCTCTACAAACCGATAGCGCGCACGCCGAAGCCCTGGGTGACGCGTTGCTTGAACTGGGCGCGCTGTCAACAGACATACATGATGCGGGCAGCGGTACGGATCGAGAGCAATTCTTGTTCGATGAGCCGGGCGAGCCTTCCGAGAAAATCTGGTTCGCATCCGAGCTTACCGCCCTATTCAACGAGAATGTCGACATTGCTTCCACTGTGCAGGCTGCGGCGAGCGCAGCCCAGCTCCCCTGTCAGCCCAGCTATCGCGTTACGCATGTGGAGGAGCAGGACTGGGTTCGGATGACACAATCGCAATTCGCCCCAATCCGGATATCGTCCCGCCTGTGGATCGTTCCCAGTTGGCATCAAATACCCGATACCGTGGCGGTCAACCTGATACTCGATCCAGGGCTGGCTTTCGGTACGGGTAGCCACCCCTCTACGCAATTGTGTCTTGGCTGGCTTGACGAAACGCTGCGAGGGGGTGAAGATGTTTTGGATTATGGTTGCGGCTCGGGCATACTTGCCATTGCCGCTTTGAAATTGGGTGCGGGTCACGTAGTGGGAATTGATATCGACCCGCAAGCTGTTGCCGCAAGCCGCGCAAATGCAGCACTCAACCAGTGTGATGAAACCAAAGCGGAATTTTTTGAGACGCACGTGGCGGATCGGGGGGCAGGGCCCGGAAATGGCGCCTGGGTGGATGTGGTTGTTGCCAATATCCTTGCCAACCCGCTAATCGTACTGGCTCCATTATTGATGCGCGCGACACGCAAGGGTGGACAAATAGCGCTTTCCGGCATTCTCATGGAACAGGCGGAAGATGTGATGCAGATCTATCGGCAATGGTTTGATATTCGTATTACACGCGAGCAGGCAGGATGGGCTCTGCTCACTGGGACGAGAAAGTGAATTTGTTATAAAACCTACGGCTATGGCGCTTGTAACCCGCTGTCCTAACTGCGCGGCTGCTTTCCGCGTAACCCCCTTGCATCTGCAGGCGCATGGTGGTGACGTGCGCTGTGGACAATGTGCGCAGGTATTCAACGGCTTTGCCACCTTGGCAACGGTGCAGGAACCGGAAGACCGGGATGAAGCCGGGGCAGAAGCCAAGGAAATGCCGGAAACGGAGGCCGCGCCAGAAGGCGAATCGGGAATTCCGCCTCAAAATGATCCGGATACCCTGGCGGTATCGAATGAAGAGAATTCACCTTCAGCGCCAGCTCAAGAAACAACTCGGGATCAATTCGGTTCAGGCATGACAGCGCAGGCAGCGCCCGCTTCGAGCGCGCCACCGATTGCGGAAGAATCGGCGCCGCAGAGAGAAGGCGAGACGGGCAGCAGTACTGCGGCCAGCAGCGCAGATGGGGAAACACGATTCCCGCACAGGCCGGACGCGGCCATTCCGCCGCCGGAAAATTATGCATGGAACAACTATGCTTTCGATGAGGTTCGGTTGCCCAAGGCATCCCTGGCGTGGGGTGTCGGCAGTCTTTTTTTGATTGCCATGCTGGTGGCCCAGGCCATTTATATTTATCGTGCCGAGCTATCTGTCAATGCGCCTGCCACCAGGCCTTATCTTCAACGATATTGCGAGTTATTGGGATGCACTATTCCCTCGCCACAATACGCGAAGTTGCTGAATATCGAATCGTCCGATATGCAACCGGATACGCAGCAACCCGGCGTCATCACCCTGAGTGCCACGATACGCAATCATGCGCCCAATCCCCAGGCATTTCCGTCGTTTCAATTAACCCTGATCGACCACCAGGATCGACCCCTCGCCAGCCGTAACTTTCCTCCCGAAGCCTATCTTGAAGACGCCGCCAGCCGCGGGAAGGTCATTGCGCCCAATGCCGAATTCAACGTCAGGCTTCACCTCGATAGCGGGACATTGAACGCGGCCGGATATCGGCTGTTGTTACTTAATCCTCGTTCTTAGCCCGGATGTTTCATAAATTGACGCGCGCCCTTGCTGGTCTTTTGTTTCGTATGAAAATTTCGTTCAGTCGGGCGTATGAATAACTACACCACTCCTTCACAAAATCTCCCTACAAAACAAAATCCTGTGCAATCATCACGCGAATTTATGAAACATCCGGGTTAGGAACATCGCACGAAGAGGTCTCGCCGAAGGGATCGAGGGCATAGGCGACATGGCAACGAGCTGGCTTGTTCCGTTTGCGTCCGTGACGAGCCCAACTCCTGGCGATACTGCCTCACCCCGCACCGTCCAGCATTTCGTGTCGCTGCTTTTCACCGTGTCCTAGCCGTACACTCCATCCCGCCCAACTGCCGGATTTAGGTTAAAATCAACATCCCGTCAAATCAATCTCCATCCCCTGGCAGAATGGCATCTGAAGCTTTGATCGAAACCAAGGACCTGAGTTTTTCCTATGGGGAGCGTTCCATTCTCAAAGGGATCGACATAACCATGTCGCGCGGCAAAGTCATCGCCATCATGGGAGGTAGCGGTAGCGGCAAGACTACCCTGTTGCGTCTTATCGGCGGTGCGATACGTCCGTCTGCCGGTTATGTCAAGTTTGCCGGCAAGATAGTGCATGAGCTAAAAAGAGATGAGCTTTTCCAGATGCGCCGGAAGATGAGTATGTTATTTCAGTTCGGCGCTCTGTTTACCGATTTGTCGGTATTCGATAATGTAGCTTTTCAGATGCGGGAGCATACCGATTTACCGGAATCCATGATCCGCGACCTGGTGTTGATGAAACTTCAGGCTGTCGGCCTGCGCGGTGCGCATGACCTGATGCCGGCGGAGCTTTCGGGAGGAATGGCCCGCCGCGTGGCGTTGGCCCGCTCGATTGCGCTGGATCCGGTACTCATCATGTATGATGAGCCATTTACCGGTCTTGACCCCATTTCGCTAACCGTCATCGGTAATCTGATCCGTCGTTTGACTGATGCGTTAGGCATGACTTCAATCGTCGTGACGCACGACGTGCAGGAGTCGCTGAAAATCGTAGACTACGTATACTTTGTCGCAGACGGGGTGATCGCAGCACATGGCACCCCGGATGAAGTGCGTGGATCGATCGCTCCTTTCGTGCATCAGTTCGTACATGGCGAAGAAGACGGTCCCGTCTCGTTTCACTACCCGGCTCAAGCCTATGCACGCGATCTGAAACTGGAGGGCAGTTTTGCCTAGGCGCATCGTTATCGGCATACGGGGCATGGGTCACCGTGTGATAGATAGCGTCTGGCGGCTGGGCTACGCCAGTCGTTTTTTCTTGCTGACCCTGCTGAAGTCGGGTACCAGCTTTCGGCGTTTCGGCCTGATTATCCGTGAGCTTTATTTTACGGGCGTATTGTCGCTCATCATTATCGTCGTATCGGGGTTGTTTGTCGGCATGGTGCTGGGTTTGCAGGGCTATGAGACATTACAGCGGTTCGGGGCCGAATCTGCCGTGGGTACAATGGTTGCACTGTCGCTCGTTCGAGAACTGGGACCCGTGGTGGCGGCGTTGCTGTTTGCCAGTCGCGCCGGTTCCGCCATCACTGCTGAAATCGGCTTGATGAAAGCCACCGATCAGCTGGCAGCGATGGAAATGATGGCGGTGGACCCGATCGCACGGGTGGTTGCTCCCCGGTTCTGGGCGGGCGTGATTTCAATGCCGTTACTTGCGGCAATGTTTTCCATCGTCGGGGTCTTTGGCGGTTATTTGGTGGCCGTAGTGCTTATCGGTGTGGATGAAGGATCGTTCTGGTCACAAATGCAGGATGCGGTGGATTTCAGATACGACATCGTCAACGGTATCATCAAGACCTGTGTTTTTGGTGTGGCGGTGACGGCAATTGCCGTGTTCGAGGGTTACGATGCGGCGCCGACGGCTGAGGGAGTGTCCGGCGCGACCACCCGCACCGTGGTGACTTCCGCGCTGGCGATACTGGGACTGGATTTTGTTTTAACCTCGGTCATGTTCAGGGGAATAAGCTGATGCAGCGGACGACGATGGATTTGTGGGTAGGCGTATTTGTCTTGGCCGGAATAGGCGCGTTGCTGTTGCTGGCGTTGAAGGTGGGGAACCTTGGCACTTATAGCTCGGCAGAGAGTTATACCTTGACCGGAAGTTTCGAGAATATCGGCGGTTTGAAAGTCAAGGCGCCGGTAAAAGGTGCTGGCGTGGTAGTGGGGCGTGTAACGAATATTCAGTTCAATACGAAGACTTATGATGCCGTAGTAACCCTTAGCATTGACAACCGCTATCAATTTCCCAAGGACACTTTCGCCAGCATTCTCACATCGGGCCTTTTAGGGGAGCAGTATATCGGCGTGGCGGCGGGCGGTGACGAGACAATGCTGAAGAATGGAGATAAAATCATGAAAACCAATTCCGCCATGGTCCTGGAAGAAATGATCGGCCGCTTCCTGTTCGACAAAGCATCAGAGAATAAGACGCCGGAGGAAGACGAAAGCAATAAGGGTGATTGAAAATAGTCGTAATTTCACGATGCGTCCGGCATTGTGGTTAAATAAATTCTTGCGAGGAAATCATGAAGAAATACTTTAATACGTCTTTGTTATTGGCGACCTGGCTGGTTACGCTCCCCGTATGGGCCATGGCGACCAGCCCCGATACCCTGGTGGATAATACGGCCCAGGAGGTGCTCGCGATCGTTCGGCAAGACAAGGACTTGCGTGCAGGCAATACCACCAAGATTCTGGATCTGGTGGAAGCCAAGATATTGCCTCATTTCGACTTTACCCGGATGACCCGGTTGGCGATGGGCAAGAATTGGTCCAAGGCAACGCCCGAGCAACAGCAGGTATTGGTAAAGGAATTTCGTACGTTGCTGGTACGCACCTATTCCAACGCACTGAGCAGCTACAGCGACCATACCATTACGGTTGAGCCGGTGAAAGATAAGGCAGGTGATACCGATACCACGGTCAAGACAAAAGTGATAAATCAGGGTCAGCAGCCGATCCCCATCGACTACAGCATGGAAAAAACCGGTGAGGACTGGAAAGTCTACGATGTGACGGTGGCCGGGGTAAGCCTGGTAACCAATTATCGCAGCACTTTCAATAATCAGGTACGTGACGGTGGCGTAGAAAAATTGATTCAAACGCTCGTGGACAAAAACCGTGCCCTGGTTGCTGCCGATAATAAGGCAGCGTCAGCGAAATAGGTCGGCGAAATAATCGATGACTGAAGATGCGGCTAAATTGGTTTTGCGTGAGGGCGGCGAACTGAGCGTTGAAGGCTCGATAACCATCAATAATGTTGTGGCGATGGTTGGGCAAGGCATTGCTTTGTTTGATTGCGATGATATGGTAATCGACCTGACGCGTGTGACTGAGGTGGATTCTTCCGCCGTCAGCATGTTGCTGGAGTGGCAGCGCGAGGCGGGTCGCCGCAATTGCCCTGTACGCTTTGCCAATATACCGCTTAATCTGCGAAGCCTCGTGCAGTTATATGGCCTTTCCGAACTAATGCACGTGGTCTGACCGGTATAACCGATCCCTGCCGGACGCAAGTATCTTGTATATAGATGCTTACCCGTGCCAACCGGCAATCCGTATCCCATATCTTCTGGCCTCTGTGTCGGGCCATTACCTTATTCAACTCCTCGATGACCCCGGCAATCGAAGTCAAACAGATGTACAAACGCTTCGGCAGGCTGCAAGCGTTGGCGGGTATTGACCTTGAAATAAGAACCGGGGAATTTTTTGCCTTGCTCGGCCCCAACGGCGCAGGCAAGACAACGCTTATCAACATCATTGCCGGACTCACCCGCGCCACCAGCGGCAGCGCCAGGGTAATGGGTCACGATGTCGTTGCGGACTACCGCGAAGCTCGGCGCATGCTGGGCGTGGTGCCGCAAGAACTGGTGTTCGATCCCTTTTTTACCGTTCGTGAAACGCTTGCAATTCAATCCGGATATTACGGCTTAAAAAACAATAAATCCTGGATAGACGAAATAATTCACCATCTGGACCTCACGGACAAGGCGGATGCCAACATGCGCACGCTTTCGGGTGGCATGAAGCGACGCGTGCTGGTGGCTCAGGCATTGGTGCATAAGCCACCGGTCATCGTACTGGACGAGCCTACCGCGGGGGTTGACGTCGAGTTGCGCCAAGGCCTTTGGCGTTTTATCAAAGAATTGAATCGTGATGGTCATACCATCGTGCTCACCACCCATTACCTTGACGAAGCAGAAGCCTTATGCAGCCGTGTCGCAATGCTGAAGCAAGGCAATATCGTGGCGCTCGATAGCATCAGAAACCTCATTAATGGAATTTCTGGATGCTCTGTGCGGCTGCGGTTATCGCCCGATACGCTGCCTCCAGCGCTGCAGCCGTTGCTGAGCCGCTGTGAAGAGGAGTATTACATTCTGGCGCTTGACGAATATTCCCAGCTTGAGCATGTTATGGCGGTGCTGCGTATGGCAGGATTGCAAGTGCTGGAGATGCAGGTATTTCAGCCCGACCTCGAAGAGGTATTCGTAAAAATCATGGGGGATGTCGAAATCAGGGAAGCAGTAGCCATTCCCATCACATGACCGGATTTTTGACGCTGTTCCATAAGGAATTGCTGCGATTCTGGAAGGTTGGATTTCAAACCGTATTCGCGCCTATGGTGTCCACCCTGCTTTATCTCATGATTTTTTCTCATGTCCTGGACGCCCATGTGCAGGCTTATCCAGGTGTCGCCTACACTGTTTTTATGATTCCGGGTTTGATAATGATGGCGGTGCTCCAAAACGCTTTCGCCAACTCGTCGTCCAGCCTGATCCAGTCCAAGATCACCGGAAATCTGGTATTCGTGCTGTTATCGCCGCTCTCCTACCGGGAAATATTCTTTGCCTATGTGCTGGCATCGGTAGTGCGTGGCTTGGCGGTGGGACTGGGCGTTTATCTGATAACCTACGGGTTTTTCGATGTATCCTTATCCTCCTTTCCATGGATATTCATATTTGCCTTGACGGGTAGCGCATTGCTGGGTGCGCTAGGTCTCATTGCCGGTATTTGGGCGGAAAAATTTGATCAGCTTGCCACATTTCAAAACTTCGTCATTCTGCCGCTGACTTTCTTATCGGGGGTGTTCTACACAATCCACTCGCTACCGCCATTCTGGCGAGGGCTCTCCCATTTGAATCCATTTTTCTACATAATCGATGGTTTTCGCTACGGTTTCTTCAATACGTCGGATATTTCGCCCTATGTCAGCCTTGGGATTGTAGCAACATGCTTCCTGGCAGTATCATGGTTGACATTGCAGATGTTGAGGACGGGTTACAAGATCCGGCAGTAGCTCTGCCCAAGGCTCTGCGGTAGGGATCTGCATGGTAAATCCAGGCGTTTATCTATCAGGAATCTCAAGAGAATCATTTATATAAGGAAGAGAAGGATGGTTACACCAGAAAGCATCAAAAGTTACATCGAAAGCTCCCTGCCGTGCGAACTGGTGCATGTGGAAGGGGATGACGGACATCATTTCAGCGCCATCATTGTGAGTGCTGAATTCCGGGGGAAAAATATGGTGCAGCAGCATCAGCTTGTTTACCGCGCGCTCGGCGACAGGATGAAGCAAGAGATTCATGCGCTATCCATGAAAACCCACACACCCGAACAATGGGCGGAAATAAACCCGAGCTAGCAGCCTGTCGGGCTTGAAGAATCGCAGCGAAAAAGTGGCTGGGTGAGGATGGATCTTGAGGATTTGAAGGCCAATAGTTATTCTATCGGCTGGAAAGGGGCCGAAAAGCGGCGAGATATGAACCGGCCAGCCGATTTCCTTTAAATCCGACAGGCTGCCAAGCCCCATCAACATTTTGGATCTGGAGGAGTTGCGCACGTGCACGTCAACCGCGGGCGCGTCAACACAAAGCAAGAAGCGCGCTGCGCCGTAGGAAGGAATCCTTAAACAGAAGCGCCACATTTATAAAACAGCGATGTCTTTTGCAGGGTGCCGAGGCTTAGTCCCCGCAATTACGCGGCGGGAGCCAAGGCGGCACGCATCTTCTGCATGGCTTTGGCTTCAATCTGGCGGATTCGCTCCGCAGACACGCCCAATTCGCCAGCAAGATCATGCAGGGTCGCGGGGTCTTTTTCCCGCAACCAGCGGGCTTCAATGATGCGTCGGCTGCGAGCGTCCAGGCCGGACAGTGCCTGCTCCAGGCCTTCCCCGCGCAGGCGCGTGTTCTCTTCAGCTTCCAGCAACTGCCGAGGTTCCGAGCCATCGGTAAGATAAGCGATGGGGCTGAATGCTTCATCGTCATCGTCATCGGATAAAGGCTCGAGCGAAATATCTCTTCCGCTGAAGCGGGTCTCCATTTCCACCACTTCCTCGACCTTGACTCCCAGCTGCTTGGCCATTGCATTGACCTCTTCCGGATTCATGGTGTCCAGCACCGACTTCATGCTGCGCAGGTTAAAGAACAGCTTACGCTGTGCTTTCGTGGTGGCAATTCTTACCAGCCGCCAGTTACGCAGTATGAATTCGTGGATTTCAGCCTTGATCCAGTGCACCGCAAACGATACCAGTCTCACGCCGCGCTCGGGATCATAGCGTTTTACCGCTTTCATGAGGCCAATGTTGCCTTCTTGAATCAGATCGGCCTGAGGCAGGCCATACCCTTTATAGCCGCGAGCGATGGCGACCACTACGCGCAAGTGCGACAGCACCAGTTGGCGGGCAGCGTCGATGTTATCTTCATCCCTCAGGGATCGCGCCAAGCGAATCTCTTCTTCCTGAGAAAGAATTCCGAAGCGATTGGCAGACTGGATGTAGCTTTCGATGCTGCCGGTTGAAGGTATGGCTAAAGCGAAATTCATGTATCCCCCGTTTTCGTCAAAGTTACCCTATTCCTATAAGAGCGTCAACAGTTTGGAAAGTTCCATTGTGAACCCGCTTAAGCCTATGAATTATCTCGGTTCTACTTGCGAGAGATGATTCGCGACCGATAACCACGCCCCCGCCCACCCGAGGCCCGCCGAGAAAAGCAACAGGCTCAGGCTATCCTCCAGGGAGAGATGATAGAGACGAAAATTCACCTCATACAGTTGCAACAAATCCTTCAGTTGTCCATCCGTGAGATAAATTCCCGCAGAAATGATAAGCCATGCTGCAGCACCGCCTACCGACCCTTGCAAGGCCCCAAAATATAGAAAAGGGCGCCGAACGAAACCTGTGGTTGCGCCGATCAGCTTCGCAACCTCTATTTCATCTCGCATCGTCAGGATTTGCAAACGTATCGTATTGAATGCTACGGCTATCAGCGAAAAGCTCAGTAGCGCGCCAAGCATTAATACCGCCAGATGGCCCAGCTTGAGCAGGGCATCAAGCCGTTTGGCCCAGGCCGAGTCAACCTGTGCATGTTCGACTTGCGGCAACTGCCCCAGTTCCGTGCGCAATGCTTCCAGCCTTTCAGGCGTAAGCGCTCTGGTGCTGATGACGAAAGCGTCCGGGAGCGGATTCCGCTCGAGGCCGCTCATTACATCGGACAATCCACTGTCCTGCTTGAATTGATCAAGGGCACTATCTTTGGAAACGAACCTGAAGCTTGCCACCGGAGGATGCTGTTCCAGAAACGATTCGATTTTCGCCACGTCATCCTTATCCGCATCCAGTCTCAGGAACAGGCTCAATTGCGGCGCTCCGGAAAATTGACCGGAGAGGGCCTGGAGGTTTTCAAGCAGCACGTAAATTCCGGCGGGAAGACTGAAAGCGATCCCGATCACGGCAATGCTGAGCAGGCTTCCAAGTGGCGCACGCCCCAGCCGTTTGAATGCCAGAGCAAGCGCATGCAAGTGATGGGAAAGCCAAACGTTCATGCTGCCAGTTCGCCATGATTGAGTGTCAAAATGCGCTGCTGCATGCTGCCCAGCAACTCGACGTCATGGGTAGCGATCAGTATCGCCACGCCCACCTGATTGAACGACACGAACATGTCCATGATATCTCTTGCGTAATCGGCATCAAGGTTGCTGGTTGGCTCATCCGCGATAAGGATGGAGGGCCTGTTGACGATGGCACGGGCAATGCACAGGCGTTGTTGCTCACCCCCGGAAAGAGTGATGGGCCAGGCTTTTTCCCTGTTCAGCAAGCCTACCTTGTCGAGCGCAGCGCGTACCCGCCGGGTCGCCGCCTTGGAACCAAACCCGCTTATTTGCAGGGGCAGCAGCACATTTTGGAAGACATTGCGGTCGAACAGGATTTTTTGATCCTGGAACACCAATCCGAGATTGCGCCGCAGAAAAGGAATTGCACCGCTCTTGAGCGTGCTGACATTCTGGCCGTTGACGATTATGCTGCCCGAGGTAGGGCGCTCGATGGCGGCAATAAGCCTCAGCAGCGTCGTCTTGCCTGCGCCCGAATGGCCGGTAATCAGGGCCATTTCGCCTGCTTCGAGGCTAAAACTGATGTTCCTGAGTGCCTCGTAGCCGTTCGGATAACGTTTATAGACCTGGCTGAAGCTAATCATCGATTGCCGGGGTTATGCCATTGATTCCGAATTTCCACTCGCTTGATTCTCTCAATCAAAAAGTGCCTCGACAAACTCACTTGCGGCGAACGGCCTTAAATCATCGAGGCCCTCGCCCACGCCGATAAAACGGATGGGTAGCGGCATTTTCTTCTGGCGTTGTCTGGCGATAGCGGCGATTACCCCCCCTTTTGCCGTACCATCGAGCTTGGTGACGATAAGTCCGGTGAGACCCAGCGCGTCGTCAAAGGCTTGCACCTGAGCAACCGCATTCTGGCCGGTGTTGGCGTCGAGCACCAGCAGCGTTTCATGGGGTGCGCCCGGCTCGGCCTTGGCGATGACGCGCTTGACCTTCTTGATTTCCTCCATGAGATGCAGTTGGGTAGCGAGCCGTCCGGCGGTATCCGCGAGTACGATATCGATGCCACGTGCTTTCGCAGCATTAACCGCATCGAATATTACTGCCGCAGGATCGCCCTTTTGCTGGCCGCTATTCTCCTGTGCGATGACGGCGACATTGTTGCGCTCGCCCCAGGCCATCAGTTGTTCACGTGCGGCGGCACGAAATGTATCGCCGGCGGCAAGCAGGACGGTCTTCCGCTGTAACTGGAAATAATGGGCAAGTTTTCCGATAGAGGTGGTTTTCCCCGCACCGTTCACGCCGGCCAGCATAATGATAAAGGGCTTGCTCGTATCCGTGTCGAGAGGCTGCACCAGTGGCTCAAGTAAAGCAGCGAGGGCTTCCTGCAACGCGCCCTTGAGTTGCGCCGCATCGGTAAGGCCTTTGCGTTTGACTTCGCTTCGCAGTTCGCCAAGCAGCCACGTCGTCGCATTTACGCCAGCATCCGCGGTGAGCAGGATCGTTTCCAATTCCTCATAGAGCGCTTCGTCTATTTTACCACCGCCGAACAGGCCGGACAGGCGCCTACCCAGGTTATCTCGGGTACGGGAGAGTCCCTGCCTGACGCGCGCTGACCAATTCGTGGACGCGGGTTCCGCAGGGGCGGCGCTATTTTTGGATTTAAAGAAACCTGGCATTCTGGTAGGCTGTCAGTATGAGTCGAAATTAATATTTGGAAATGGCACTGTTCCCAATTTTATTCCGTTTACCCGGACTTAGGTTATTAAAAAAATGATGCTTTATCGTCGTGTTACTGTTCTTTCATCCGCTTTGCGGGCTATTGCGATGGTATTCGTTTCGCTGGTTTCGGCAAGTGCCATGGCCGCCACGCAGGCGGCCACTACGCATGAGTACAAGCTTGCCAATGGCCTCAAGCTGGTCGTCAAGGAAGATCATCGCTCACCGGTGGTAATCTCGCAAATCTGGTACAAGGCGGGAAGCATTGATGAAGTGAATGGCGTTACCGGCGTGGCCCATGTGTTGGAACATATGATGTTCAAAGGCACGAAGAAATTTCCAGGCAGCGAATTTTCGACGCTTATCGCAGCGGCCGGTGGGCGCGAGAATGCGTTCACCAGCCGCGATTACACCGCCTATTTCCAGCAATTGCATAAATCCAGGCTGGCGCTGGCGATGCAACTGGAGTCCGACCGGATGCGCAACCTGATACTGACAAAAGAGGAGTTCGCCAAGGAAATCGAAGTGGTGATGGAGGAGCGGCGACTCCGCACCGATGATCAACCGCGCGCGCTGGTGCATGAGAAAATGACCGCGACCGCTATTCAGTCGCATCCGTACCGGCGTCCCGTAATAGGCTGGATGAACGACCTGGAGAACATGAATGTCGGCGACGCGCAGGAGTGGTACGACCGCTGGTATGCACCCAACAATGCCATCCTGGTCGTGGTGGGTGACGTAAATCCGGGAGAAGTCTTTGCTTTGGCACAAAAGTATTATGGACAGATCAAGTCGCGCACGCTATTGCCGCTGGATAAACGCAAGCCACAGATCGAGCCGAAGCAGCTGGGCACCAAGCGGCTCACGGTAAAAGCGCCGGCACGGCTGCCATATCTCGCGATGAGTTATCACGCGCCGGTATTACGCGATCCCGCCACCGATTGGGAGCCTTATGCGCTGGAAATGCTGGCCGGGGTGCTGGATGGCAACGAATCTGCGCGACTCAACAAGGAGCTGGTGCGCGAACAGCGCATTGCGAGTTCGGCGGGTGCAGGCTACGACTCGACCGGGCGCGGTCCCGGCGTGTTTTATATCGATGGCACGCCGAGTGAAGGTAAAACGGTGGCCGACCTGGAAGCGGCCTTGCGCGGAGAAATGGAAAAACTCGTGCGCGACGGCGTAACCGCGGAGGAACTCGCGCGGGTCAAGGCGCAGGTCGTTGCCAGCCACGTCTTTCAGCTCGATTCGATGTTTGCCCAGGCGATGCAGATCGGTCAGCTGGAAAGCATCGGATTGTCATATCGTGACGTGGATACGATGTTGAAAAAGCTGCAAGCTGTTACTGCCGAGCAGGTGCGTGAAGTAGCAAAAAAATATTTGATGGATGACAGTTTGACGGTTGCCGTACTCGACCCCCAACCACTGGAACAGAAACCGCCCTCTGCCGCACCCGCCGGGTTGCGACATTGATGCTGCAACCTTGGTCTGTTCGTTTCTTGCCTTGAATTCAAAAAGCGCTTTTTTAGAGAGGCTGCGATGCATGTGATGCGCTTGATATTTTTCCTGTTTTTGGGTGTATTTTCCCAATGGGCCTTTGCCGCTCTGCCGATCCAGCACTGGCAGACGCCTTCTGGTACACGGGTATATTTCATTGAAAGCCGTGATTTACCGATACTCGACATCAGCATCGATTTCAGCGCGGGCAGCAGTACCGATACCCGTGAAAAATCCGGCCGTGCTGCCATGACCCTGCATCTGCTGGATCTTGGCGCAGGTGGGTTGAGCGAAGATCAGATCGCAAAAGCGTTGGCCGATATCGGCGCTCAGCTCAATAGTCATTTTGACCAGGATCGCGCGGGCATTGCATTACGCACTCTAAGCAGTGCGCGTGAGCGCGAACAGGCGCTGGATATATTCCGTCGAGTCATACAGCATCCCGAATTCGACGCGAAAGTGATGGAGAGGGAAAAAGCCCGGGCGATTGCGGGATTGAGTGAAGCGGACACCAAACCAGGAAATATCGCCGATCGCACGTTGATGAAAATGCTCTACGGCAGCCATCCATACGGACTGCGCGGTTCGGGTGAAATCGATAGCGTGAGCGCGCTGCAGCGCGAAGATCTGGTGAATCTATACCGGTCTCTCTATTCCGCTCCAGACGCCGTGGTGTCCATCATGGGAGACGTGAGCCGCGCGGAAGCGGAAGCCATTGCTGAATCGCTGACGAAAGCGCTTATGCAAGAAAAGTCTGCGTATAGTCTGCCGGATGTGGCAGCACCGATTGCGGATACCAAGAGAATTGCTCACCCCGCTACTCAAAGCCATATTCTGATCGCCTATCCGGGACTCCGCCGCGACGATCCCGATTATTTTCCACTGCTCGTGGGTAACCACATCCTTGGCGGCGGCGCATTCACCTCGCGCCTGATGGAAGAAATTCGCCAAAAGCGTGGGTTGGCTTACAGTGTTCATAGCCAACTTATACCGCTGAGAAAAAAGGGACCATTCGAAATCGGCTTGCAAACCCGGAAAGATCAGTCGGAAGATGCGCTCGCGCTGACGCGGAAAGTTCTGGCGGATTTTGTCGCCGGCGGGCCGACGGAAAAAGAGCTTACCGCAGCCAAACAGAACATTATCGGCAGTTTTCCGTTACGCATAGACAGCAACAAGAAAATCATCGGTTACCTGGCAATGATCGGTTTCTACAATCTGCCTCTAACCTATCTGGATGATTACGTTAAATCAGTGGAAAAAGTAACCGTTCCCCGGATCAAGGAAGCCTTTCAGCGCCGCATCAATCCAGCGGGAATGGTAACCGTGGTGGTGGGGGCCGAGGATAAAAAATAGGAAAATTTCTATAGAAAACCGGTAATTTGCTCTTGCGACGGTTTGGCTATTTTTCAGAACCGGATGATGAGAAACAAAGTCCGCATCATAGGCGGCGAATGGCGCAGCCGCATAATTACCTTTGATAGCTGCGCAGACCTCAGGCCGACCCCTGACCGGGTACGCGAGACCGTATTCAACTGGTTGGGGCAGGATATGAGCGGAAAACGCTGCCTTGATCTGTTTGCAGGCAGCGGGGCGATGAGTTTCGAGGCTGCATCGCGGGGGGCGGCGCGCGTAGTAATGGTAGAGTCCGACCCCGGTGTAATGAAGACGCTGAAAATCAACGTGCAGAAGCTGGAAGCAGAACGAATCGAGTTGATATCGATGGATGCGTTAAAATTCCTCGATTCCGATAGACACCAGTTCGATCTGGTTTTTCTTGATCCTCCCTATCGGCTGGGTCTGCTACCCAAGCTATTATCGAGCCTGCATTCGCATCTCGCCGGCAGCGGGCTGGTCTATGTAGAGAATGACAGCCTTCCGGAGGTCGACACAGATTGGCTGGTGTGGCGCCAGGGGCAGGCTGGCAAGGTTCGTTACCAACTATTAAAATCAAAAAAGAATGGATAAAGCGCTATACCCCGGTACGTTTGATCCCATTACACGAGGTCATGAGGATCTGGTTCGGCGTGCGTCGGGCCTGTTTAATCGGGTGGTGGTTGCGGTGGCGGTGAGCAGTGGGAAAAAACCCTTTTTTACCCAGCATGAGCGCGTGGAAATGGCGCGTGCGGTACTGGCGGACTGCCACAACGTCGAGGTGACTGCATTTTCCGGCCTGTTGATGGAATTTGCGCAACAGCAGAATGCGAGAGTCATCTTGCGGGGCTTGCGCGCCGTATCCGATTTCGAATATGAATTTCAGATGGCAGGGATGAACCGCAGTATATATCCCGGTGTCGAGACCATGTTTTTGACGCCATCGGAGCAATACATGTTTATCTCCGCCACGATTGTGCGGGAGATCGCGCAACTGGGTGGAAGCGTGGACAAGTTTGTGCACCCGTTGATTGCCGAGCAGTTGCGGATCAGAATCAAAACCTAATCTTTGAGGTCGACATGGCTTTAATGATCACTGATGAATGTATCAATTGCGACGTTTGCGAGCCGGAATGTCCCAATGATGCTATTTCCCAGGGAGAGGAAATCTATGTAATAGATCCCGCCCTGTGCACCGAGTGCGTCGGGCACCACGAAGTCTCGCAGTGTGTGGAGGTATGTCCGGTGGATTGCATCATCCTCGACCCGGACATTACTGAGACAAAGGAACAGCTGTACGGAAAGTACTTTGCGCTTACCGGGCGCGCGCAGCAAGTTCCTCAGGGATAGGGTAGCGTCTCGGCCCGAAGATTGCGGTGCCTACGCGGACCATGGTCGCGCCTTCTTCAATGGCGATATCAAGATCCTCGGACATACCCATCGAGATCGTATCGACATCATAGCCAGCCTGCTTCAGTTGATCGTAGGCTTCCCTCACCATGCGAAACTGGCTGCGTTGCAGTGCGGTGGCTTTAGTAAGCTCGGGAATGGCCATTACGCCCCGTAGTTTCAGGTTGGGCAACTCGACAACATGCGCCGCCAAGTCAAGGATCTCCCCAGGCGCTACACCGCTCTTGCTATCTTCTCCGCTCACATTCACTTGCAGGCATATCTGGAGAGGAGGCGACGACTCAGGCCGGTCTTTCGACAAGCGGTCGGCAATCTTTTTCCGGTCTACGCTATGCACCCAGGCAAAATTTTCCGCTATGCGTTTTGTTTTATTGCTCTGTATCGGGCCGATGAAATGCCACTCGATCGACAGATCGGCGAGCGCCTCGATTTTTACCAACGCTTCCTGAAGGTAGTTTTCTCCGAAAATAGTCTGTCCGGCGGCAAAGGCTTCACGCAGACATTCGGGAGGATTGGTTTTGCTTGCGGCTAACAGCGTAATAGCTTCGGGTTGCCGCCCTGCCTTGCCCGCGATATCCGCGATATGAGCTCTTATTTTATGCAAACCCAAGGCGATGGTTGTGGTATTTGGTTCCATTCTGACTTTTTATTTACCGGTTGCTCTGGGCGATTGACCCATGAGAATTTAAAAAATGATTTGAGAAAGCACGAGCATAGTAGAACTACTCATCTTTACGGTCAAGCCGCCATGAGATGCCGTACTCGACCGTGACGGTACGTATAGGGTAAAGCATAGCCGACGCGAATTGCGTTAATAGTCTTTCCGCTCCGCTCTGTTCGCCACGATTCAGGCCCGAGAGCGACACTCCCTCGCACGTCAGTAAATGATTCTGACATTCTCCGCATTGAAATGCGTTGATAGCGACTGCAGGAGATCATCCTGAAGGCGTACCCGCCAGGCATCGTCCAGTTCAAGTTCGCAAATGGCGTCCTGGCTGCGATAAACGACTCGCACGGGACAGGACAATTTATCGTCGTCTTTCGCATGACCGGATTTGCAGTTATTGGTGCTGTGACGATGGGGCGCGAGCAATTCTTTTAGTTTTATGGCATTCGAGAGTTCGTTGCAATGAAGCTCCATACGCTTGGCGAAGCGAGTGCGAGCGCTGTTCAGGTCATACAGTTGGTCGGCGGTAATGCGCAGTGTGCTGCCATACTCGTCATCGCCGCCTCTGCCGTTCACTCTGGCCTCAACGATCAGCAGTTGATCCTCTTTCAGCCATGCCCGTACAGACTCGAATAATTCGTTGTACACGACCAGCTCTAACCGCGTGCTGCCGTCGTCCAATACAATCACGCCCATTCTGCCCCGGCGGGTCACCTGCGTGCGTATAGCGTAGACGATTCCAGCCAGTAACTGTGTTTCCCGCTGGGAGTTCAATCGATCCAGGCGGGTGCGTACAAATGGTTTCAGTTCTTCCGCATACGCGTGAAAAGGGTGGCCGCTCAAATAGAGGCCTAATGCTACCTTTTCATTTTTCAACTTCTCCTTTTCCGGCCATGGCGGCACATTGATCAAGCTCAATTGCCCGGTGTGGCTATCGGCTTCGCCAAACAGGCTCACCTGATTGACTGCGCGATCCGCCTGCTCGGCGGATTCAAGTGCGATACCGACCGAGGCCAGCAGCCCGGCCCGGTCCGTATTGACGGAATCAAAGGCGCCGGCACGGATGAGCGATTCCATCACACGGCGATTGACGATGCGCTTGTCGACCCGTTGGCAAAAATCGAACAAATCGCTAAAGGGCCCGGCCGTATCGCGCACCTTGATAATTGCCGCAATCGCCGATCCCCCCGTTCCTTTTATCGCGCCGAGACCATAGCGGACGGTCTTTTTGTCTACAGGAACAAAGCGATAGTCGGACAGGTTAATGTCGGGCGGCAGCATGATAAGCCCATTGGCTACGCTATCCTCAAAGAACGAATTCACCTTGTCGGTATCGTCCATATCGGCGGACAAGGTGGCAGCCATGAACTCCGCCGGATAATGCGCCTTGAGGTAGGCGGTCTGAAAGGCGATCAAAGCATAAGCCGCCGCGTGCGACTTATTGAATCCGTAACCCGCGAATTTCTCCATCAAATCGAAGAGTTCAGCCGCATCACCTTGGGTCAAGCCGTTCTTGGTCGCTCCCGCAACGAAAATATCGCGATGCAACGCCATTTCCTCAACCTGTTTCTTACCCATTGCCCGTCGTAGCAGGTCAGCGGCACCGAGGCTATATCCGCCTATCACCTGGGCGATTTGCATCACCTGTTCCTGATAAACCATCACGCCATAAGTGGGTTCAAGTATGGGCTTCAGCCGTGGATCGAGATATTCCACGCGCTTGCCATGCTTGCGTTCCGTAAACTCTGGAATCAGCGCCATCGGTCCCGGACGGTACAATGCCACCAATGCGATAATGTCTTCGAACCGGTCGGGCTTGGCCTTCTGCAGCAGATCCTTCATGCCGCGCGACTCGAACTGGAACACGCCCACGGCGTTGCCCTGCCGCAACAAGGCGTAGGTGGCCGCATCGTCCAAGGGCAGATTTTCCAGGGAAAAGGAGTCGGAATGCTGGATATCCGACTCGGCAGCAGGTTTGCTCGCATCGGTTGCGATGGACGCGGATTCTTCTTCCGCAGTGTCACGATTACGCTGCCTGATGTATCTGACGGTCCAGTCGAGTATGGTCAAGGTCCGCAATCCCAGGAAGTCGAACTTCACCAGTCCGATTTTCTCCACATCGTCCTTGTCGAGCTGGCTTATTACCGACTCACCCGAATCCGTACAATAGACGGGGCAAAAATCGGTGATCTTCCCCGATGCGATCAGTACACCGCCGGCGTGCATGCCTACATTACGGGTGAGCCCTTCAAGCCGTTCAGCCAATTCCAGCAGATTACGCACCTCCTCTTCGGCCTGCGCTCGCTCATTCAGTTGCGGTTCCTCTTCACGCGCTTTTTTCAGGGTCATGCCGATTTCAAACGGCACCAGCTTCGCCAGCTGATCGACGAAGCTGTACGGCAGGTCCAGCACGCGTCCAACATCGCGCACCACCGCCTTTGCCGCCATGGTCCCGAAAGTGGCAATCTGGGAAACGCTCTCGGCGCCATATTTCTGTTTTACGTATTCGATGACATTTTCGCGTCCGTCCTGGCAGAAATCGATATCGAAGTCAGGCATGGAAACACGTTCCGGATTGAGAAAACGCTCGAATAGCAGGTCATAGCGAAGCGGATCGAGGTCGGTAATGCCCAGTGAATAGGCCACCAGCGAACCTGCTCCGGAGCCCCGGCCCGGCCCCACCGGTACGCCACTGTGCTTGGCCCAATTGATGAAGTCGGCGACGATCAGAAAATAACCGGCGAAACCCATCTGTATGATGACGTCAGCTTCGAAATCCAGCCGGGCGTAATACTTGGGCATTTCCGCGTCACGCTGGGCGGCATCCGGAAAAAGCGCATTCAGGCGCACTTCCAGACCCGCCGCTGCCTGTGTGCGCAGATACAGCTCCAGGCTCTCGTTATTGGGGGTGGGAAACAACGGTAGGCGATTGACGCCTAATTCCAATGCGAGATTGCAGCGCTTGGCAAGTGCCACCGTGTTGGCCAGCGCTGACGGGATATCGGCGAACAATTCGGCCATTTCAGCCTGGGTTTTGAAGTATTGCTCCTCGGTGCAATTCTTCGGGCGCCGGCGGTCGCCAAGCACATAGCCTTCTGCGATACAGACCCGCGCCTCGTGCGCCCGGTAGTCCTCGGGGTTCAAGAACTGAACCGGGTGTGTCGCCACTACCGGCAAACGCAAGGCGGACGCCAGCATCAGCGAGCGTTGCACCAGGGCCTCCGCATTGGGATGGCCTGCCCGCTGCACTTCAATATAGAAACGGCCGGGAAAAAGATCAGCCCATTCTCGTGCCAGTTGCTCCGCTTGGTCGGGATCGTTCTGCATCAGCATCAGGCCGATTTCGCCGGAGCCCGCGCCCGACAACGCGATCAGTCCTTCTGCTCCACTTCCTGCATCTGTTGGCTTAAACCAGGATTTCCTGACTTCCGCGCGCCCACGATGCTGGTTTTCGCGGTAGGCGCGCGACAGAAGGCGGCACAACAGCAGATAGCCCTGGTAGGATTGGCACAAGAGCAAGACGCGCCCGGGCTTGTCCCGATCGGATTCATTACTGATCCAGACGTCGCAGCCGATGATCGGCTTTATTCCCTTCTTGCGCGCCTCCTGGTAAAACTTGACCAGACCGAACAGATTGGAAAGATCGGTTAGCGCCAGTGCCGGCATATCGTCTGCCACTGCTTTCGCCACTGCCTCGTCGATTCGCACGATACCATCCACCACGGAAAACTCGCTGTGCAAACGCAAATGGACGAAAAATGGAGATGTAGGCATGTTGCTCAAGGGTGACTCGATATTCGGAATTAATAGTGGGTTGCGTCAGGCGCAATTCTTGAATCAGGATCAATCAAAATAGCGTAAAAAACTGGATCTCAATTTTACACCGGGGAAGCCTTCCATTGCTCAACCTGCCTTAAACTGGTTGACTCTGACTTCTGGAGCCTGAGATGCACGAATCACGGCAAGCAAAAAACCAAAAATGCCGTCTACGGGTTGAGGCTGGAAAGCTTAATCGGTAATCATCGCCAGCTATCCGCCAGCAAAAGAAATCCCATCATCGGGAAACAGCGGTAGCCGGTAACGGCAAGGAAAGTATTGATTACAGTGAGTGGCGTTGCGTTGCTTACCGAGCTAAGAAGCCCGGAGTTCGGATAGGCCCGTTTGCGAATCGTAGTGCAGCCCAACCGCCTGCTCCCTGAAAAAACTGATAATTCTTTCCGGCAGCCACGTCAGCCTGCCGGGAAATGGCGAATCCAGGAATCCGGCATGCCCGCCTTCTTCGGGAAACTCCAGAGTGACAGCGGATGAAGTATCTTCCGGCCGGGGCAAGGCCGACGCCGGCATAAACGGGTCGTTACGCGCATTAATCACAAGTGTCGGCACGCCGATGTGCTTGAGCCACGGCTTGCTGCTGGATAGATTCCAGTAATCTTCGGCGTCGCGGAAGCCGTGCAGTGGCGCAGTCACGATATTGTCGAACTCATATAGTGTAGTGCACGCGGCCAACGCGGCTGAATCGAACAGACCGGGATAACGCTCCAGTTTATCCAGCGCCTTGCGCTTCAGGGTATCGAGAAAATGGCGGGTATAAAGCAGATTGAAACCAGAAGCCAGCGTCCTGCCTGCGGCTGCCAAATCCAGCGGTACGGAAACCGTGACAACACCGTCGAGTAACTGGCGGGCTTGTTTACCTTGTTCACCCAGCCATTTCAACAGGGCATTGCCACCCAGCGATACCCCGACCGCAAAAACAGGCAATGGAGAGGAGCGCACTTTATTTTGCCCGCCTATTCGGCGTAGCACCCAATCAATCTCCGCTGAATCGCCGGCGTGATACGCGCGCGGCAACCGGTTGGGCGTTCCTGAACAACCGCGAAAGTGTACTACTGCCCCGCGCCAGCCCAGTCTTTGCAGCGTCATTATGATACTCAGGACATAATGACTGCATGAGCCCCCCTCGAGCCCGTGAAATATAACGACCAGCGGCGCATCGTGTTGATTGTCCAGCCAGTCGATATCGATGAAATCGCCGTCGTCCAGTTCGCAACGCTCACGCCGATAGGCGATCGAAGGGCGGGAAAGCAGATAGGGGTAAATCGTTTGCGCGTTTCCCCCTCGCAGCCATGCGGGGGCAACGTAGGGTCTGACGCGCAATAAAGGCAAAGGTAAAGGGGCTTTCACATCCAGGTCCTGGCAGGCAATTTCGGATTCAGATGGGTGACCACTGGACCAACCGGTGCTACCGTATAACGCCAATTCATGCGATCAATCAATATAAGGTAACCGCAACTATTGCCGACTATTTTATGGTCTAACTCGTGCGCAAGCGTAACCTGTGCGGCTATTATAGAGCACTTGACTCGTATAGTTAACCCGTGCTCGCTCGCAAGGATAGTCCTGCTGACATAAGCGACAGCTTATTCAGAATTTCTCAAAGTGCAATTGCTAACGGGGTCGACCGCGCAATAAAATAACCAGGATCATAACGTTGGCAAGAAAAAGAACAGCTTCTGCCCAATTAATCCGCTTGGCCAACTCGAAAATCTCGATTGGAATATATAGCCCTGCGCTTATCAGGCCAAATATCCAGGCCCATTGCTTGCCATACCACAGCCCATAGGCTTCAACCAGTCTCACCACAGCATACGCCAGCGCGCCGAAGCCTAATGCAAGCAGGCGGGTATCATCAAGATTGGAAGCAATCTCCAGAAAAATGCGGGGATAATGACTGGCGGGGTTCAGGTGGAAATGCCTGACCAATTGCTCGGCAGTCTCCTGCACATTGGCATGGATGAATTTGAAAATTGCACAGGCCGTAGCGAATACCAGGATACCCTTAGCGGCTTCGAATACCGCCACCAACCGAAGGTCAGCGCTTTTTGACATCAATTGCTTTAAACAGCCTCATCTTTTCGTTAGGATTACGGAAGCCGCCACTTTTCATCTCAATGTGCCCAAAAAGATGAGCAGGGCCGATAGAAGACGAAGCAGGCCGATCAAATCTTGATATAAGTCATACTTTCGATATCAGATCTCATATTATGGTTACGCTGTCATATATGTAAATGCGACCCATCCGCGGGCGGTTTACAGCCGCGGCTGAGCTGAATGCTTATTCTAAGGGGCTATCATGAGACTAAAGTGGTTTTCAATTATGCTTTTCTTTATCTTTTCAAGCCCGAGTTTTGCGGTTGAGAAGGACTACAAGATATGTAACGTGGGCGGCTTCTTTTCCGGGACGAACGATAAGTTCCTGAGTGGGTTGGCCGCCCACATCGCACAGAAGAAGCATATTCTCGACGATCCCATATGCGCTGCCCTATGGAAAAATGCATCCCGAATAGGCGAAAAATTATCAGAAACCAGAAGAGTCAAAGAACAGGCGGAGGAGGAGATCACGCACCAGGCTGCCGCATTCAGTGAAAAGGTATATGAGGCGGTCAGCGCCGGGATCAAATTCTAGACATGACAGAAATCTGGATCGATTGCTCCAAGCCGGCCCGCTTCAGGATAATAGAGATTGATATAAGTGCCTGATATTGTTGGGATGTTATTGTTGGGTTGTGTACTAGATTCGAACTCGCGACCCAACGGATTAAAAGTTCTAAATAACAAGTTTTATGGGGTTTGATTCTTTTTTAATATGTTTGAGTAGAGAATGATCGTGTCTATCACAGCCATCAGATTCAAGAATAACGTGACGTTCCACACTTATGATAACCCCGGGTTAGAGAGCCAACTAACCGAGGTGAGGGCGCAAAACTGTTGCCCCGGAAAAGTTGGGCGACTCGGGGCTTCACGATGAAGATACGAATTGCCGAGACAGTCATCGAATACCCCGGCGACGATCTCACCGCCTGGAAGAGTGGGGATAAGAAGAAATTGCTTGAAGGGCACAACCCGCCACCAGATGTCTTCAATCAGCCCGCGTACCACTTTGGTGAGTACTTCGTGCTGAACTACTTTGAGAAGGCGCGGTGGTCTGGCTATCGCTTCTATGCGCTTGGCGAATGGGAGCCAAACAATCCAAAGGTCCTGGAAGGACGCGAAAAGATAAAGGAAATGTTCACGATTCAGAAGCTCGAAGAATTCAGGAGGCAACGTGTTCTATCCGGACACGCCGCTGGCCAAGGCGAACCCGACTTGTTCTTCTACATGGAATCCGGCCCGACCCTGTTCCTGGAAGTCAAGAAGGGCGGCGATAAGGTTTCGCCCGCACAGCTAACTTGCTTGGCGCAGATAAAAGCCATTCTCGAAGCAGATGTGGGAATTGTGTATCTGGTCAAGTACGGTCAGCAATACAAGCCGAAGACTTATGAGCTTAACCTCGAAACATTCGAAGGTTGCCTGCATGTCTCCCCAGAAGAAAAATCAAATGTTTCAAATGTGTCGGTTTGAGTCATGTATCAACGACGAAAAATTTCTGACCTGGCGATTCGTAACAGACGTAGGGCCAGGTCTGGTGGACGAGATAAGGCGATCTTCGATGCCTATGCCAGCGATGGTTACAGTCTGAAGGAGATCGGGGATCAGATTGCATTACTCCCGGATGAGCTGCATTGGACAAGAAACAAGACTTGACCCCGTATTCCGTGCGAAAGTTCTCGTCTACACATTTATTTAGTCCATAACCAGATCCGGTATTGTTCCAGCTCAAGCTGTTTTTGACGTCGTTCGCTTTCTTCCTGATGGATTTTCTGCTGGCGATCAAGCTGCTGCATCCTAGTATTATGTTCACTTTCCCGCTGCCTGGCGGCCTCTTCTATTCTTTGCATGTCTTCTGTTCCCCTTAGTAGCTGCCACTCTTCTCCTATACTCCGATTGCGATCGTACGCGATAACTTCGCCGGTCAGGGCGCATGCCGTTAAAACCGCAAATATAGTTTTCATAGTCTTACCGCTTTAAATGCAAACGCCGACCTTTTTTGGATACGCTAATTGCCGTGTGGTTCTGTCGATCGTTTGCGTCCATACTGGAAGTGGCGATCTATAAATTGGTGTGGAAATACCGCAGACAGTAAATCGAGGCGGTAATGGGTCAATATCCTGATAGCTGGGACTAGTCAGAAGTGAGCTAGCGTTGGTTTCCGTTGGATCTGTTCAAGAGGGTTGCTGGTGCCGAGCATGCATCAGCCGCTCGTATTGTCCTGATGTTCTCCAATATGCTAACTTATTGGAAAGATGTGTTCAAAAGATAGTTTCGAGAGGGAGCGCCGGTGGCTAAATGCTCTTCGGCACCCGTCTTGGTTAACCGAGGCACGTAATGGGTTCAGTCAACATCGGACTGATTGCGTTTCCCATCAATTTTTTACTGTTGCTGGGTGCGATGCTGATTGGCTCGTTCGTCGCCAAGCGGATAGGACGACCGCGAAACATTGATGTCGAGCCGCTTCTTTGGAGAGTTTTCATTGCCTCCCTGATAGCAGCGAGACTTGTCTTCGTGATTGCCTATTTTGATATGTATCAGAGCGCGCCATTGAGCATTGTGAATATTCTTGACGGTGGGTTCTCACCGGCAGCGGGCATTCTGGCTGCTGCGGCCGGCATCATCTGGTATGCATGGCGCGCGCGAGAAGGGCGACGCCCTCTGCTGCTGGCGGCATTGGCCGGAGGAACCACCTGGGCAGTTGGCGCAGTGGCCGCAACGGCGGCCTTTGCCGTCCCAGTGCAGATGCCACAAGCTGAGCTGGTTCGCCTTGATGGCAGTCCCGTCCAGTTTGGTTCACTGGCCGGCAAGCCGATGGTGGTCAACCTGTGGGCGACATGGTGCCCGCCTTGTATACGGGAAATGCCGGTACTGCGGGATGCACAAAAGAACAATCCAGAAGTGATCTTCGTCTTTGCCAACCAGGGTGAATCGGCCGATACGATTCAGCAGTTTCTGGATCGGGAAGGGCTCAACCTTGATAACGTGTTGCTCGATTCCCGTACCGAACTTAGTAACCAGACCCAGTCTCAAGGACTGCCAACAACCTTGTTCTTTGATGCAAAGGGTGCGCTGGTTGATCGTCGTATTGGCGAGTTATCAGCCGCCACGCTGGCACAAAGAATTGAAGGAATCGTGCCGGGCAACATTGGCCCGTAACCCTGATCGAGATTAACTGTGACCCCATCGTTGTGCCCAGCAGAAGGGTTGCGGGATCGAGGAAGGGCACTTGCAGCCTGATCACGTACACATGTGTATCAGTATTCCACCGAAGCGCTCAGTATCGTATGTAGTGGGCAAGAGTGCGATATCGATCGCGAGGAAGTTTACGGGGACGACGAAGAGCTTCAAGGGCGAGAACTTCCGGGCCTCGTGGTTATTTTGTCGGCGGTGGAGTCGGATGAGCAGATGGTCAGAGAGTATATCCGGCATCAAGAGAAAGAGGATGAGCACTATGACCAGCTCAAGCTTGGCATATGATGCCGCCGTTATGCGGCGCCAGCTTTTTGTCCCTTTGAAGGGGGTTAACGAGAGCAAGCCTCCGGCTTTTGCCGGAGGTAATTTAATTTAAATTGCCGGACACTACAGATGGTTTATCTTGATGAGCTTGCCATCTTCGCTGACCCTGATCTCAATCTCCTTGCCGTCTGGTTTTTCTACCTCGGCTTCATAAACGGTAACAATTTTGTCGCTGTCGAAATGAAGGACTCGAGCGTGTTGCGTTTTCGTTTCCTTCTCAATTTCCTCGATTTTTCCGCCGCCTGCGTGATCGACTATCGTTTTCTGAACTGCAGGCGGTACATCCGTCCATTGAATTCTCTCCTCTTCGGCAAAAGCCGAGGTTGCGAATATCATCGCAGCGGGCAGAACAACTGACATGAATAATTTCTTTTCCATTTGTGACCTCCTATTTCAAAGAAACATACTCACCAGAACATTCTATTTGCAGCATTGGAATGGTGGGCGCGACTCAGAAAGCGGTCTGTTCGGTATCGCTCTTAACCCTGTTCTGTAAAAGGTTAAAGGAAAGTGAATTCACCTTGTGACCCCGTATTCTTGCATATTCTCACTGCGGTCCAAGTGAACATGCTGGTAGGCCTAGCAAATCTATACCTGCCCAAAACGGACGATGAAACAGAAAAACAGGGCAACTCGGCAATGAAATAAGGCTGGGAAATAAATTGTCGGTTGGTTCGCGCTAAAAACAGCAGCCAGCCTCTCCCCAGATCTGGAAGCAGCTATTTGATCAGCGTTTCCTTAGACAAATGAGTCCAGAACGGAATGGTTATGCTCTCAAAATCAAATCCTGAGATTTCGCCAGCATCTTGATATGTATCCACATGTAGGACATCTGCGATGTAGACGGCAATCACATCCTCAAGAAATCGATTCATGTTTTTAAGGACGTCTACCATCATGTCTATCATGGACTCGACTGTGAAGTGAGGTTTGATCATGTCAGATTGACGAAAAAACCACTCGCGTGCAACAGCTTCTGAACTTGCATAGAAGGTATTACCTGACCTTTCACTGCCAAATATTGAGTCGTCTATCCATTCTTTTGTTGGTGTGGTCACCCTTTCCCATTGAGTAAAACATGGATAGTGAAATCCGAATTGGTTTCGCATTTTTCCAATCCAACCAGCGTCCTCAATAGTTGACAGCAACCCTTCAAATCGTTTTTGTCCTTCAGTCATGTGCGGCAATACACTAGCCTCTAATACAATTCGAGTTTTTTTATGTTTTAACGCTTTTTTCGCCTCCCAAACTTTACATGCGGCGACGCGAATTAGAAAAAATGCCTGGGCAGTTTCGGGAAGCTTTCGAATGGGTCTGGAATCGCAGTGTCCTGGACTGGCAAAGCAAATGAGCTTTTGTAAGCACATTAGCTCGTTAAAAATATGCCCTAGCAAGTAAAATGTATAACGTTGGTGCGGAGTGAGCGTCTCAATTGCGGAAACAGCAATTCGGATTTCGTATATAGGAATATTACGAGTTGGTACTTGAGGTGTGGAGGTATTATGCATGGTGCTCCCTTATAGTTCACCCATTAAAGATGCCTGGATGATATACAACTTTGTGGAGAGCGACGGAAGAAGACTACAGGGTCAGATCTCAATACTGTTCGGATAAATAAATATCAGTTACACTTTAGCCATTGTCCTCATGGGAGCGGAGATGGCACGAACCAAAGCAGTTCTGGGAGCTGGG
>NZ_FMUF01000022.1:0-50939 GCF_900100985.1 Nitrosospira sp. Nsp1 | reverse complement strand
GTCGGGCTCTACTATTTTGCGTTTGGTCATCGTTCTTCCTTATGGATGACAGTCTCCTGTCTAATGACCGATTACACAAAATTATTTACACCCCCAACAATAGCCAACACATTGATGCGTTTGTCATCGACAGGCGTATCACTGACAAACCCATCGACCACGCTTCGTTGGGCCTACTCGGCAATGCCAGTTGCTCCCGCTCAACTGCCGCACTACTTCTTAGCCTTTCTTTTATTCCGGCCCTGGCTGATTGCTGTCGTACTTTTTGTAGCTTGCGTTCAATGTCGGCAAGGTCCTGATGGCTGCACCGGTCTTTTGTTCAGCCACGTGCAAGTCATGGATCATCTGCAGATTCAACCAGAATTGCGGGTGGGTGCCGAAGAAATGCCCCAGGCGTAGCGCGGTGTCACCGGTGATTGCGCGCTGACCGTTCAGAATTTCGGTAATGCGGTTAGCCGGCACATTGAGCTGACGTCCGAGCGCCGTCAACTGTTCGGCGAGATGTTCGCCGAGATGAATCACACTGCGACCCATGATGCACCTCCTAGTGATAATCGACGATCTCGACATTGCTTGGGTCGCGCGCCCCTTTTGGCCACACAAAACAAATCCGCCACTGATCATCGAGCGAATTCTGTATTGGCCTTTTCGATCGCCTTTCAACGCTTCAAATCGGTTTCCCGGTAAATCCCAGGTCCCGCATCGAAGTCGCTGCGTCGAGCTGATCGAGGTGTAGCTCCGCCTTGCGCGCGAAGAAGCGAAAGCCTTGGCGATCTTTGTTCATGCTTTACCCCCTTCATAATAAACGCTTACACCAGCTCAAGACGTACCTTGCGGCCAACAGCAGCGGCAGCACGGCTAAGCGTGTCAAGACTCACCCCGACATTTTCAGGATCAAGCACGCGGTTAAGCTGAAAGCGTGAGGTATTCATGCGCCGTGCCATTTCGGTTTTGGTGATTGCTTGAGCTTTCATAACTTCTGCGAGTTGCCATGCTATAACTTCTTTAATCGCTTTAGCTGTTACCTCTTCGAAGATACCTTCTTTTTTTAGCCAGTCATCGACATGTGAACCACGGTGCGGGTTCTTTGATTTCTTGCTCATGATTTAATCTCCTTCATACGTTTGTACGCCAAGCTCAGATCAACGGCGGGCGTTTTTTGGGTCTTCTTGATAAAGCCATGCAACACAAACAGTTCACCATCTTCAGCGCAGAAAATAAGCCGTGCAATGCGACAACTGGGAAGGGTTGACCGAACTTCCCATAGCCCGTCAGATAGAGCACGACAAAGCGGCATTCCGATGGGCCAGCGAAACTCGACACGTGCGAGGTCTTGGCCGATTTCATAACGATCATCAGATGGCAGCGACCGCAACCATTCCAGCACGGGACTAGCACCGGACTCTGTATGATAAAATCGCGCGGTGATCTTCTTGTTCATCCGTTACTGTTATAAGCAGATTGTACTATAAACAGTACAGTTTCCAGCCTTTTTTTAACAGCTTTCTGTTCGCTTTGGTTGCTTTCCGCTAAATCCGTAATATAGAGGTATGCCTTGCTGGCTTGGTTGGCCGCTGTGAAAATTGCGCGTTTATCGCTCTTTAGCACCTTCAGACCTTCAGTCATGATTCGATATATCCAGTATGATTCGGAGCCATCAGCCGGGGGGTAACTCTGGAGTTGTCTACAAAAAGCCAGCCCGGTCAAACCCCGGCTAGTGTCCTTCACATATGAATACAAAAACTTACGCACCTTTGGCTAAATTTATAGATCAACTGCTCGACGCTATTTGCGTTGTTGATGCAAAGGGTAGTTTTATCTTTGTGAGTGCAGCATGCGAACGCATTTTTGGTTACACGCCGAAAGAAATGATCGGCAAGGTTATGTTGGAGATGGTGGTACCCGAAGATCGAGAGAGAACTCTCCAGGCGGCCAATGAAATCAAATCAGGGCACCCCACACTTGATTTTGAGAACCGCTATATCCGCAAGGATGGGCGAGTGGTGCACATCATGTGGTCGGCCCGCTGGTCCGAAGCCGATCAACTGAGGATTGCCGTTGCACGAGACATCACCGAGCGCAAGCAGGCCGAATCGATGCAGGCAGCGCTCTATGCCATTTCCGAAGCTGCGCATACCGCAGAGGATCTACTCTCTTTATTTCAGCTAATTCATCAAATAATCGGCAAGCTGCTGTCAGCCACTCATTTTTCCGTGGCAATGTACGATGAGAATAATGATCAGTTGAGCTTTCCCTACTACACCCGCGGCTATGACGAGGCGTCCGAACTGCAGCAAACAGCCGTAAGAACCCTCTGCGCAGAAGTCATTCGCACCAGGCAGCCCCTGCTGCTGGGGCCTGAGTCGCTGGCCAGCCTTCCCGAGGAATTACGATCTGTCAACGAAGGCAATGTGATGGGTTGTCTGGTCGTTCCGCTCAACTCACACAAGGGTACTATCGGAGCCCTGATTTTGAAAAGCAACTCGGACGGTGCGCGCTACACCGAAAAGGACAAGGAACTGCTGCAATTTGTCTCCACTCAAGTTGCCACCGCTATCGAGCGCAAACAGTTACACGCCCGACTGAAGCACATGGCGCAATACGACGGGTTGACGGGACTGCCCAACCGAGGACTTTTATACGATCGCCTCAAAATGGCGCTGACAAGAACACGACGGGAACAAGGGCAAATGTCCCTGCTCTACCTGGACTTGAACAATTTCAAACAAGTCAACGACTCTTTGGGTCATGTTGCAGGGGATGAACTGCTGCAGGTGATCGCCAATCGCCTGCAGCAGTGCGTACGCGATTTGGATACCGTCGCGCGCATGGGCGGCGATGAGTTTGTGGTGCTGCTCGAAAACATCGAGTTGCCCGAGCACGCCTCGAACGTGGCCAAAAAAATACGCAGTGTTATCAGCCAACCCATAAAAATAGAGGGCTGTAACGTCTGCATACTACCGAGCATCGGGATCGCACTCTACCCCGATCATGGAGAGGAGGCGCACCAGCTTCTCAGACATGCCGACGAGGCCATGTATTCCGAGAAAAAGAACAATGATAGCCACTTTTTTGCAAATGGCTCTTATGACCGCATTCGCATGGAATCGGCATCATAAAAGACGAGTTTATCAGTACGGTATCCGCGTTGGTATTTGCAAGCGCTGACGCCGAAACTTGATGGTCAGGGCGAAGAATTCCCAACCGACTCTGACCCAACACCCAACACGCGAGCTTAGCGCACCGCCCGGATACCTCGAATCAACCCCATTGTGGGATTTTGGGGCGATCGGGTTCCGGCGTGACGGGATCGCTGCCGCGCAGCCCCGGCGGCACATTACTTTCGGCGATGCGCTCCCAGAAGCTGTCCAGCCCGTTTCCTTCGAATACGCGCGTTGCCTGGAAGAAACCGAATGCTGCATTGCTCAGCATGTGCCCCGATTCATGCTCGAACGTGGCCGGTATGATTTCCCCCCCGACATAGCGGGATGTGTTCACGAAACTGAATGCGCCAAAGTTGAACGCTCTTCCGTCCAGCTGGCCCACCCATCCGCCCACCGTGAAAATGTTTCCCGTTTTCCAGTCGACCTGCATGTCGCGAATCCGCAGCGCATCCACCTGCCCGAACGTAACCAGATAACCGATGACATTCAGCGCGAACAAGGTAAGGCCAATCGCATGACCCGGCCAGCTCATCGGCATCAGATAGCTGGTCCAGCCGAGTATGCCCTGGTAGACATCGCTCTTTGCCACCGGCGGAATGACCGACAGGAAGGTGATGACGCCAAGCGCGGCGCCGATGATCGGCCCGAAGATCATGCCGCCGATCATGGCATTGGCGCCCGCGGTAAATCCTATCAGCGCGCCGCGCAATGCGCCTTCCCAGCTACCGTAGGCAATGCCGCCCACGACAGCCCCAATTGCGGCGCCCGCAAGTCCCGCAACGGCCGCATAGGCCAGGAGCGTGCCGAACCCGATTGCGGTCCCGACGCCGAAGGTCAGCACCGAAACGGCAACGACCGCCACTACCACGGCAATGGCGATGACGATTGCGCCCAGCACATCCCAGAAGCCGAGGCCGCTCGGGTCGACATAGCGCACCGGATTATTGCCGGCGTATGCGTAAGGGTTCAGGCGCTTCGGTTCCTGGAGCCCTTGTTCCGGCTGGTACAGGTAGAGCGGGTCCGGTGAAATGAAGCGGCCCATCGTCGGCGAGTACCAGCGTGCGTTGAAGTAGTACAGGCCGATATCCGCATCCAGTCTTTTCGTCGCGAACGCGGGGGGCAGCGTACCGGACGGTGCAATGAGTACACTTCCGAATGGGTGGAACGCGGTCTCGGTCAGAAGGTTACCATCCGCATCGGTATAGATGACCGCACTGCCCAGATGGTCGTTGTGTATGAATACGGTCGTCCCGCCGGAGATACGAGCGACCGGCAGGTCTCCCGCCATCACCCAACGCATGTCTGAACCATCGCGCGACTCGAACAGGTTGTCAACGTAGTGCGTCACCTCCTTCGAGCCGGCTTCGGTTGCTTCGCGCCGGCTCAGCACGCCTTTATGGTCGTAGAAAAAAGCAACATCGGCGCCGCTATCCAGCTGCACGCGCGCGAGTTGCTGCTTGGGGTCAAATGTCAGGGTGCGCCCCGGCATGGACACGACATTGCCGTTCAGGTCATACCCGAACAGGCTGACGGGATTGATGCCGCCGTTGTCCAGGTGACCGCTCAGCCGGTTGCTGTTGCCGCCGTTTTCATAAAAGAGCGGGTTGGGGCTGATCAGCGGATTGCGAATAAAATTCGCCGCTGCATCATACTCGTAGACATGCGAGTATCCTGCCGCCGGATCGGGACTGGAAGCCTCCAGCAGATTGTGGAATGCATCGTATCCAAAGCTCTGCGTCCGCACAAATCCCGGTGCACCGAGCCTCAGATCCTCGATTGACGCAACGTTCCCGACCGTATTGATATCGTAACGGGTATGAAAGTATACGTCTCCCGTATCGGGCCGGAACGTCCGGATTTCCCGTAGGCGAAGAGAAGCCGGGTCATAGCCGTATTCAGTGCGGACTCCGTTTTGATAATCCATCCCCATTCGCACACCGGCGGCTGTGTATTCGATTGCGTTCACAAATCCCGGGATGCGCCGAAGCAGAAATCCCGAGTAATACTCGAAATCAATAGCGGCTTCATCGGGATAGGTCAGCTGGGTCATGCGGCCGATCCGGTCGAATGAATAGGTCAGCGCCAGGGCTTCAGTCTGGCCCGGCGCCATGCGCGAGCGCTCGACTACATTGCCGCGGGAATCGTAGCTGTAGGTGGTCTCGCCGGCGGGATCAATCGAGCGTGCCAACCGGCCCGTCAGATTTGCGCCTGCCCCGGCGTCGTAGACATAGGTTTCCGGCTCGGCTCCCCCATAAGCCGTCCCGATGATGCGATTCAGTTCATCGTAACGGCGATTGATCGGCTCACCGGCCCCGTCCACCTGCAGTGCGAGGTTGCCGGCCGCATCATAAGCCAGCAGACGACGACCCCCATCCACGTGATCGATCGAGATCTCCTGTCCCGTAAGATCGCGGGTGATGCGGCTAAGGACCACCCCGCGGGGATCGGTGATCTGCCGCAAACGGCCGGTGGCATCAAGTTCGTAGCTGGTGGTGCGGACCGATGCCTGGTCGCGCTCTTCCACTGCCACCAGGCGATACCATGTGTCATAGATCTCGCGTCGTGGTGTCCCGAATGAATCCGCCAGGGCAGGGTCATTATCGCCTGCATCGGAAAACAGCGTGTCGAACGTTCCATATTCCGCGCCGGATTGGCCGCCATCCGGATGCAAGGTACGGATCGCGCGGCCCAATGGGTCGAAGAAAAAGCTGCGCCGTGGCGCGGAGGGATCAGCTAAATACGGCTCAAACCCCAATCCCTCGGCATAGAAGGATTCAAATTTTTCGGCTGTTTTTCCCCGGGCGTTGGGAACGACCTGCCCACTGACCGATACCATATTGCCGTCATGTTCGGTCCGGCGCTGGAACAGCGCGCCGGCTCCATCGAGATACTCGTTGACGGAGATGGTACGAGTATCACCCGAAACGACGCGATAATGGGCAGCACGAAGCGCTGGCAGCGTCGCTGTCTCATATGAATAGGTGACGGTGGGGATGGCGAGGGTATCGCCGGGCGCCACTACCACGGCGATACGTGACAAGGGATCGTAGCGCGACTCGGTCACGCCGCCGTTGGGATTCACCATCCGCCGGGGCCTCGCTACCCTAAGATCGTGCTCGACCGTCGCAACAAAACCTTTTGCATCAGTGATCGACGTAGCAAATAAACCGAACTCGTCGAAGGTGTAGGTCGTGTCGTTCCCGCGTGCATCCCGGCTGACCAGAACGTTGCCGCGCTCATCGAGGCTGACCCGTCTATGATCGTACAGCCAGGCGGGCTTACCATCCTGATCCTCTCCGTCGTGATACCCCAATGCGGAAAAGTCGGGCTCATGGGCATCGTATGTGGACGCGGCCACATCCTTGTGCAGCGCGATCTTTTCGGTGCGGGTGAGCAGCCCATTTGTGACCTGGCCGAGCGCCAGGCCCTGGAATGCGGCGCCGTCATAGTACTGGCGCACTTCGTTAAGCAAGTTGCCGTCGCCGTCCCGCTGGACAATGCGGGAGACACGGTCGCGAACGCGTCCTGTCGGGTCCAGCGCATACTCGGCGTGGGTTGTTACAACGATAGCAATAGCTGCGCCTGCCCCTCCTTCCCCACGACGCTCTTCGCTTGTCACATTTCCGGATATATCGAACGTGAGCAGGCGCCGCTCGATACGCGCCTCGGACGTGCGCTCGAACGTCGACGTGGTCGTCTCCTCAATGAACGGGAACAGAACTCGCCGGCTATCCGGCAGCGTCTGCTCGACACGTACGATCCATCGGCTCTCCTCCACCCGGTATGGGGCCCCTGCCAGCGGACCGCCGTCCTCTCCGAATACCTCCACCCGAAAAAGTTTGCGTTTCAGGCTACGCCGAAGCTCGGGATCGGGAACGGTCGGTCGCCCGGAAGCTTCGGTGTGGTAATGAAAAACAGTGCGACACGAAGGAATCGAGTCATCACCTTCTTCAATCTGCTCGGATCGGCCGAATCCGTCGAATTCCCGTCGATGTCCGTCATAGTGGCCTTCGTGGTAGCGGTAGCGGGTCACGTTGTGCAGGCCGCTGATCGAATCATCGACCGTAACGGCGGAAACCACCTGCACAGGAAACGGAAGAAACGACGCCCATGGTTCCCTCTGTTCGCGGTCACGCCTTGCCTCTTCGGTCGAGGTGGTGTATTCGATGGCCGTGATGCGGCCAAGTCCGTTATCGATGCGCGAAAGCAGGCTGGGCTTCACGTCGCCGGTAAAGTCGAGGTAGCGGTAGTCCGGATATGGACTCGTCCACAAGATCCCCGCCGTTCCGGTTCCGCTCATGTCGGCGATGCGCAAGGTGTCGGCGCGCGAGGTTGGCGGGGTGTAGCGAATCGTCTGCGGAGCACTGAACGAGTTTCCCGATTGATTGATCCAGTACGTTACCTCGTCATAGCCAACAAAAACGACATCGGCCAAGCCATCCCCGTTGATATCGACAATGAACACTCGCGCCGGATCGAACGGATAGGGGAATCTCGGTGCGGCGGTCATCTTGCGCGACTCGGAGAAGTGGCCTCCGCCGCGCGAAGGCCAGTATTCGAAGTAACCGCTGCTGAATAACACCACATCCGCAAGTCCGTCGCCATTGATGTCGGCAACACGGACGCGGGGGTCGCCGGAAGATAGATTGGGAACCGGCGTCGGCAGGTCGTCCTTTGGCACCAGTCTCGGAGGTTTCCACCCTGCGGACCCCAGATTGTCGTATACCTGAAGACCGGTGCTACCGTCATGCACCGCATCCACGAGACCATCGCCATTGACATCCATCAACTGCAGGCCACCAGTCTCAAAAGCGAGCTGGGGTTGCCGGATATACTGGTTGAAATCGGCGAAAGCGCCGGTTCCCTCATTGCGGTAGAAGCCGCTCAGCGTTCCGCTGCCGACGAGCACATCCGCCGCACCGTTTCCGTCCATGTCGGCGAATTGCACGCGATCTTCAGCGGTGGAGAAAACAGCCGGAAACTGCGGCAAGGAACGGGGTGGTCCCCACCTGAGTCCACCCGTATTGGACCAGTATCGCGCCACGCCGTTTTCAATCGATAAAATGCCGGGGAGACCGCGGCCGTCCAGATCTATCAGCTCCAGGTTCGGCTGGTCAAGTCCGGGCGGCGCGGCGCCCGCTTCGGCCACGAATTTTCTTAGACGGCGACTGGAGGGAGCAAACTCGGTATAAGAAAATTCCAGCGGCGGCAGCGACGCCGACTCCCCCGTTTCCGGATTGTTGCCTGAAAAAGTGACCGACCGAAGAATCGAAAAACCCGAGAAAGGCTCGGTATCATACGCCAGCGCCCATGTGCGTACAGCGGCCGGACCCAGCGGTTCGACGTGAAGCGTGATACGTGAGCAACGCAGGGCGGTGCGCATCTCAAAGCCGCTGCGAAAATCCGAGAACGGGTCGGGGCGGGCTTCATACTCAAACCGGACCGCATAGACGGCGTAGCGTATCTCCTCGATATATCGCTGGCCTTGTTCCGTTCGATACCGGTAGGTAATGGAGTTGCCCGCGGTGTCCTCTGTACGTTCGATAAGCCATGCGAATTCCCGGGTCGTCCCATTATCGTCGAATTCGATCCTGCTCTCGGCCGTAGTCCCGAAGGTATGGCGCATGCCGGACTTCTCCGTAACCTGCCACCCGGACGCCGTGCGGCTGAACTGCTCGAATCCGTTCTCGATTGACGCCCTGAAGGTGCCGGAGCCCACGGGGAGAAGTTCCGTTTGTCCGGCGAACAGGAATGTATCGTCATCCGTATAGGCGGGTGTGCCCCGGAACGTGCGACGGCTGATGGCGGCAAAAGGCAGCGACCAACCCAGGCCCCAGACACCATTGCCGGCGCCGGTGCTGTAGCCGAGAGCGAGGCTGGGCTGGAAATTTCGGATGCCCGGCAGCAGGTCGAGCGGAACCCGATAATTGCCGACACCGGAATTCAGGTCCGGCTGAAATGTCTCGCCGAGACCGCGAACGTCGCCGCCGCCGGCCGGATTGGACGCAGATTGACGATTGACAGGCGATTTGTTGGCCACAGGCTATCCTCTTATGTCAGAGATCGACGATGCGGAAGTTGTCGAAGTGTGCTCCCGCGCTGCCCCAGCAGAAAAGCCCGGCACGCCCTGCGCCGGGTAACGACGCATCCTGTCCCGACAATACCAGTTCGTCATTCAGGTACGCGTTCAACTGTGTCCCACTGATGCGTATCTTCAGCGAGTAGCTTATTCCCGCCTCGTATCCGTGAGTCGCATCGAGTGCGGCGGTATCGAGTTCCTGGAATACGCCGGCGACTTTCTTCCCCATCCGGCGATAGTTGCGCTGCTGGTCCATCAGAAAGTAATAGAAGTTGTCCGCGTCCTGCCAGCGGAACACCACACCGATGCCATCGTTGTCTTCCGAGCTGACATCGACGACCACGATGCAATTCTGGACTGCCGGCAGTGCGGTCGTTGTTTTCCGAACGAGGTAGGTACCGGGCTTGTCGGGCCCGGTCGCACCGGTTCCGAACGCACCCCCGTGTATATCCGACAGCTGATCGATGCGACGCGCCTCAGCATTGAAGACCCACTCCGATGGCGCGGATACCGTGGCCTGTGGATCGTCGACAATGTCGAAATCCGCAAGCGTGTCCGCATCGAAGCGATCCAGCAGCAACAGATATGGCTGGCCAGGGATGCGGCGGGGGGTGAACTCGTACTCCGTAGTCATTATGATGTTCTGCACTTGCGACCACTCGAAACCGGCATCGAATCGGGCCTGGTTCTCCGCCGTTGGAATCACAATCTTCCACTCCTGTAACCATGGCTTGCCGATGAACGCATTGAGCGGATTCGACCCACCCGTCGAAAGCGCCCCGTCCGCGGTCGTGGTCTGGGTGGCCGCAGTACCATCGGCGGTGGATACCTTGACGACCAGGTTCCCCGGCGTTACGCCTTCGTCCGTTTCAATCAGGAACGTGAGTTCGCGTACGCGCGGGTCCAGGTGATAGAAAGGGAGCATGGTCGATCGAAGCGTGAACGTCACCTCTCCGGTATCCTGGAACGCAAAGAACTCATCGAAAAGCTCGTACCGGAGCGCGACGGTGCGGCGTCCGGCATTCATCTGCTCGACCGCGAGTTCTTCCAGCACCTTCGGCTTCAGGTTCGGATCGAAAAACGACTCGTAATAGAGCACGAGCTTTATGTCGGTAATGTAGTTCAGGATGATGTCATTTGCGGCGGGGTTGAGTTCGAATACCCATGAGGTCGAGACCGGGCTGTTTTCGAAGATCGCCAGCATCTCGACATCGGGCGTGAAGATTACGGCGTCCGCAGCAATGCGGTATTGCGACACCAGCAGCGTTTCCGGCTGTAGCAGCCGCATCTTGATGCCCCCGTTGCGCATTCGCGACAGGCAGAGTCCGGTGTTGATCAGGCTCGCATGTATTCCGCCGCGGCCGATCAACCCTTCGACAATCACCTCGGCGCGCTTGATGCGCTGCAGGTAGGCGCCAGGGTAGTTCCGGTCGAAATCGCTCAGCTCGGTACGGAAACCCATGGTTCCCGTCCGCTGAAAATCGCGGAGGAACTGGACCGGGTAGCGATCCGCCAGCGAGATGATTTCCTTCATCGGCTGTTTTTTCTCGCCCAGGATAATCCGCATGAAAGTGAACGAATCGATGTCCTGAAGCAGAAAATCACCGCCCAGAAGACCCGCCAGATCATTCCGGTTATACGCAGGTTTGATGATATTCACCGCCTTGCCCACCTCGTACTCGTAAGCCTGTTCCATCAATCGGGCTATCACGATAGCCTGGCTGAGATATGACTTGGAGATCTGGCGAATCTCGTTCGCCAAGCGGTTCCAGAGGTCGGGCGTAAACTCCTGCGAGTCGAACAACGCCAGTTGCTGCTCTGCCTGCTGCTTGCGCAGCGTGGCGATGTTCTTCTGGATATCGGCGGCCTCCTTCTGTTTGGTTGCGATGTCCACCTGCTCATCCGCGACTTTCTTCGCAGCCTCCAATTCGCTGATCCGGCGATCCATGTTATTGAGCTCGAACTCACGCGAGATCTCGCTCCGACGCTGTGTCAGCGTACGGAGCACTTCATCGACGCGGTGGGTTCCGTTCGAGATTCCATACTCCTCATAGCCCGAGAAGTCGTACTCGGTCGTAGGCGCGCCGACATACGTAATCTCGGAGTCCAAAGCCATCTCTTCGAGACTCACGTCCGCATATTCCGTTTTCAGATCCTTGGCGTTTTCGAGCTGCGTATTCGCATAGGCCTGGTTCGCCTCGATTGCTTCCTTCTGTTCTTGCGCAATTTCAACTTTCTTGGTCTCGAGTTGTTCGTTCGCAGCTTCCAGATCGACCGCATTCTCCAGCATCGACCGCTGGAATTCCTCCTGCTCGGCGCTGGTCTTGAAATTGATGTAAGTCCGCTCCGCCTGAATCGCATGCTCGGCGAAGTAGCGCGCGGTATTCTGTAAGTAGTCGAAACGAAACACAGGAATCTGCTCGCGCGCCAGGCTGAGCAATGGAAAGTCGATCCCATCCTCGATGTTCTGAATGTTGAGTTTTGCAAGCAATACCACTGCTGCGATGGACGGATTGTGCACGTCGGCATCCAGGGGCTGTGGCGCAGCGAGCATGGCTTGTACCTGCGCCGTAAGTCCGTCGAACACCGGCGACTTGTAGAGCGCCGAGGCTGGATCCAGGATGGGATCGGTCAGGCGGACAATCTGTTCATACCGCGTTCTGGCTTCGGCTTTCTCACCGGCTTCGAACAGAAAATTCCCCCACCTGGTGTAGGCATTGGCCAGCTTCAGCCAGACCATAGGCGCCTCAATGGCCTGGTTCAGGTATTGATAGTCGCGGGCCTTTTCGTACCAAGTGATGGCCTCCTCATAATCGCCCAGCTCCAGATGGCAATCGCCGAGACTCAACGGAATGGTGAAGCCATAAGTGTGCGGGATATAGGCGATGAAATTGGTGTCGATGATCTCGAAAGTGGCGAGTGCCGCGAGTGTGCTTGCGCTGATTCGCGGCTGATAGATGCTTGCAGTCAGGTTTGCGGCCGCGTTGACCTGAAGATCGACGCTGACAATTTGGTCGCCTTTGAACACTCCGAATTGCTGAGCGCCGCTGGCGAGGGAAACCGCCGGCGATACGTTCAAATATTGGCTGGAACCTGACGGTGAATTAAGGATGAAGCCGAGTCCCTCACTGCCCATCGGCCTCTGCATTGCAGTGGCTGTGCCGGGATTGAGCGGCTGCGAAAGCGTGCGCCCGAACGACAGGGGAACGGAGTCGCCCGCCGCCTGGAAAGCGGCGCCGGAACTGCGCGCATCCCCGACCAGGGCCGCCACGACACCGAGATTGTTGCTGATTGCCCCGAGTTCCGGGGTTTGCGGCGATTGTCCCGCCACGGCTGCGGCGGCGCCAGGCGCTCCGGGTGCGACCACCGCGCCGGGTACCCCGGGTATGTTCGCCGGCTCAATACTCGCGCCTGTGCGCTGCGCAAGCTGGAATGCCTTCGCGAAACTGTCGCGCGCGTTATCGAATTCGCTCTGCTGCACGGCCGCTATGCCGGAAGCCACCTGGAGATTCGATTCCAGTTCACGGTCGCGTCCCCCATTGAGTTCGAGCGCCTGCCGAATGATGGGCCGGGCTTCAGCGGTAGCCCCGGCCTGAAGATACGTCGAGGCTTGTTCGTAAAGGATGGCCGCTGGCGATGCCACCACAGTGCTGCCCGTGCCACCGAACTTCTGTACGATGGACGAGATTTCCCGCGGGGGATTACCGGGCGCTACTATCGGGCGGTCTGCGACGGCAGAGCGGTATCTTGCAACCTGAGCGGCAGCGCTGACCATTACATCTGTCAGTTGCATCTGCTTGAGCACCGAAGTAGTGATTACAGTGACGTTGACGGGGAAATAGGGATGAAGGAACTTGTGCAACAGGGAGTAGGCTGTCTGATACTCACTCAGGGCGTTCTGGAACTCGTCCTGGAAAAAATAACGATGTCCGTTCGCGAGATGCCCCTGCACTTGTTTTTCCAGCGCCAGTTTCGGATCGACTTCGGCCACCTGGAAGCCGAAAACCTGCGGGACGACTTTGTAGCTGTAATAATTACTGAGGTACTTGGTTGCCATGGCTGATTCCTCGTTAATCGGCGTGTTAAAAATTTACTTTTACTATCGGAGCAAGCGGGCAAGCGCCTTTGACTACATGTTTATATTTTCAAAGGGTATAAAACATCCTTCCTTTGTTTTATAGATCACAGAATTAAAATAGCAAGCCAGGTAGTGCGTTGCGAATTGCCTTAATAAAAAAGGAATGTCCCAAGAGATACGTTGCCTCAAAATGCCGGTAACGGATCGAGGCGATATCGACATGGGTAAACGTGAGAAACGGATGTATCGTGAGGCAATACGCAATTGCTATCATTGGGCCAGAAAGGCTGACAAGGACACGATTCAGGCAGGTTCTGTTCAGTCTGCGATTATCAGCGCAGGTTCACGACTTCAAGCGGAAAACGGGGAGCATTTAAGCCAAAACGTCAGCAATTAGAAAGAAGAGAAGAAAGCGACGATTAGAAGGGGATTTTGTGGTGATGAATTTCCCATTACCTGAGATTGGGAGATAAGAGATAGGGGACAGGCAGTCATGATCGGTCAACGAAACGGACGGCTCAGAAAGCGAGACCCGGCAAGACCGAACCGCCAAGGCACATCCACGGCTTTTGAAATACCGATGCGCGGGCCTGTCACGATTGGAATCTGTTCCCCGGAATTGGGAAGTGTGAGTTGAAATGGTAGTGCGTCGATGGGCATACCGCTATGCTCACTCGTTATACCGAGCGCCTGGCAGACACGCCCCGGTCCGGAGCAAAGGAGGCGCACATCATTGAGACCGCGCCGCGCCCGCATGGTCTCCAGCCCTGCGAGCGGTTCGATTGCGCGAATCAGGACACCTGCGCCATGCCCTTCCGTGCGGCAAACGAAATTGAGGCACCAGTGAATTCCGTAGGAGCGATAGATGTAGGCTCGACAGGGCGGGCCGAACATCACACTATTACGCTTGGTGGGCCCGCCAAAGCTGTGCGACGCAGGATCTTCGTGATCGTATGCTTCCGTCTCCACAATGCGTCCCCCGACGCCATCGAGGAGTAAGGTTGCGCCTATCAGAGACCGAGCCACATCAACGGACGGGGCGGAAAAATCAATAAATGATGGCAAAATTGCATTCATGCCAACAATTTTATACGGATAGCCTGAGAATCGATACCGCCTCCTGACGCATGAACCTAAATCCGGCCGGCTTATGGAAGATTCGTGCCATTATCTAACTGGCTATTTTCGTATCGATGAAATAGCCGATGCCCGCTTTTCGAAAGACTCCGCTTTTTCTGGCTGACGTGTACGCCGATATAGCGTGGCCAGACTCTTCAGCGTGATGGCCACACTCAAATGGTTTGGGCCGAAGCTCTTTTCATTTATCCTCAGCGCCCGCTTATAAAGCCGCTCCGCTTGCGTATATCGAGCTTGACCCGCATAAAGCGCACCCTGATTGTGCAGCGTGGTGGCAACATCGGGATGATGCAGACCCAGGGTTTTCCTTGAAATCTTCAGCGCGCGTTTAAGAAGCGGTTCGGCCTGGGCATACTGCCGCTGCGCGAGATGCAGCAACGCAAGATTATTTAAATTTGTGGCAACATCGGGATGGTGCCGGCCCAAGATTTTCTCGCCAATTTGCAATGCGCGTGCAAGAAGGATTGCTGCGTTTTGAAGCTGCCCCAATTCGCGCTGCATCTCAGCCAGGTTGTTCAGGCAGATCGCTACCACCGGATTATTCGGGCCGAACCTGCTTTCCGAAATCTCCAGTGCCCGCTGAAGAAGATGCTCGGCTTGCGCATAACGTTTTTGATCGCGGTAGAGTGTAGCGAGGTTATGCAGGCTCACAGCAATCTCGGGATGATTCGGCTCCAGGGCTTTTTCCCGAATATTCAATGCACGCAGAAAAAGCGGCGCAGCCAGCTCGAGGTTTCCCTGCGCGTGATGAATCTCGGCCAGATTGCTCAGGCTGGCTGCTACATCGAGATCGCACCCGCCCCAGCGCTGTTTCCACAGCAGCAGCGCTTCTTCCAGAAGCGTTTCGTCTTCAGCGCGTTTCTTGTTCGCATAATGCATCACCACTGGATTGTTCCGTGCGGTGACCGGTCTAGGATGATGCGCCGCAGGGGCATTCCCCGCATTTTGCGGAGAATTTCTCAAGGCCGCGGTAGCGCGCAGGGGATTCCCTTGCTTATCCGCCTTCACTATACCTCCACAATGGTTACAGCTTGTGAACGGTTTCCACAATGACGGCCATTTAACTCGGGATTAGCCGGCATGAATAGCTGTAATATCTTACAGGCTACCCGATATCAACCGCGTTTACGGCGCGGTGAGGGTCAAAACGCGCATCTCCAAAAAGGAAGGAAGAATGTCGTCACCCATGCTGATGATTGCCGCAACGTTGCTTTTCGCAACGATGGGTATGTGTGTGAAGTTCGCTTCCGCGGACTATAGTACGGCCGAAATCGTGTTCTACCGTGGCGTCATAGGGGCAGCCACCATGATACTGCTTACGCGCGTACATGGCCAAACGCTTCGCACCCGTCTGCCGGCGATGCACTTCGGGAGGAGCCTGGCAGGCGTGTGTGCGCTCGGTCTCTGGTTTTATGCAATCGGCGCTTTACCGCTTTCCACTGCGGTGACATTGAACTACATGTCGCCTATCTGGATGACGCTGCTGCTTCTCGTCAGGGCCGCTCTCGGTGGAGGCAGGAAAGTTGATAATCGTTTGGCATGTACAGTGCTTGCTGGTTTCGCCGGTGTGATCTGTATTCTCCAGCCAACAATGGCGGGGGATCAGCTAAGGGCGGGCCTGATAGGCCTGCTCTCGGGCCTGCTTACCGCGCTCGCTTACCTGCAGGTGGTCGCTCTTGGCAGGGCCGGCGAACCGGAGGCCCGTGTCGTGTTTTATTTCTCGCTGTGCAGTATCTGTGCCGGTGCCGCAGTCGTGCCGCTGACCGGCGGCTGGCATGCCCATACTCTCAAAAGCCTGGGCATGTTGCTCGCTGTTGGTTTGCTGGCAACATTCGCACAACTGCTGATGACGCGCGCCTATGCTACCGGCCGCATACTCGTCAATGCCAGCCTACAATACCTGAGTATTGCGTGGTCCTATATATATGGAGTGCTGCTATTCAGCGACCCGGTGACGGTTATGGCGCTGCTCGGCATGGGCTTGATAGTGGCCGCCGGTATAATGGCTGCAAAATTACGCCAGTCTGTCGGCGCTGCCAAGCCAATCAGTAAATGCGACGGCGTATGAATGACAGCAAACACCATTGAGCACCGATACCTTGTCAGGGCTCTTGATCCAGCCGCGATCAAATCACTTTGCTGTAACGTCATCGCACCAATTCTTCGAGCTCACATTTCTGGTGATGCTCCACAGAGACACCCGCGCGTGCCGCTTCACAAGCGTTTCCGTAGGTCTTGCCGTCGCAACCGCAAACAGGTCTGTGCTCTTTGGTGCAGATGCTGGGTATGGCCTTGCAGGTTCCCTGCGCATCACGAATCTTGCATTGCCCGGCACCGACCTCACAGTATTGCGCATCGGGGCATAACGTTCCCAGAAGTCCGCCACAGTCCAATGGTTCGATGGGTTCGATTTCCTTGCAGTGGTCCGTTAATTCCACCTTGATAAAGGTTCCGGGTTTCGGACGAATAGAACGCAGTTGCTCGACGAAATTGCGAAATTCACGTGGTGTAGAGCTAAGGCCTGCTTCCGCGCAAGCGGATAAACCCACCTTGGTTGATGTCGGGCCACCCACTCTGGGATAATAAACATCGAAAGTATCGACGGTATCGGAGGCAATGGCGTTGCCGATCGCTTTTCGGACCAATTCCAGCGATGCGTTATCCACGTTGTCGTCGGTACTGCCAACGCTGATGATAACGGCACCGGCCGCATTACCGTTCTCGGCAAATGAAGATGTGCTTGGAAGGAGGCTAAACCCTGCCAGAAAAATATAAATTAATTTTTTCACTTTTTCTTAATTGAGTAGCGCGGGCGCAAAAATAAGTGGACTGACGAGCACGCTTATCGCTCCAGGGCTTACCGCTTGACTAATAACAATCACGAGCCCAGTAACCGTTAGACCGCAAGGAGACTTCAAGGGCTGGCGCCCATACCAAGCAAGAGCTTGGCGTACGGAATAGGGCTGCGGCCTGAATTTATTCGGCCGCAGCAATCAAGATATTCACGTCTAAAATCCGAGATAATTTTTAGTTTTATCGGATCAGTTTGGCCCGATAGGGCCCCCTTGCTCATACCTGGGGTCTTTTTTCGGCTTTCCTTCTTTATCCACAGGGAAGTCGGGCACGTGGGAATCTTTGCTCGGTGATCCTGCATCTTGGCTCCGTTCCATTCTTTTTTGCTGATCCACATATCCAGTATCCATTCCATCGCCGGCAGTTCCACCTTGATTGGATTGGGACTTACCTTGGCCAGAAGCGCCACTACTACCGGTAGAACTGCTGCCGGTGGAACCGCTCTGGCCGGCTGAACTTCCTTGGCCGGACGTGCTACCGCCGTATTGGGCCTGCGCTATGCCCGCGACGCTGAATATCGCCGTGCTCGCCAAGGCTAAAAAAGATGATGTAGAGAATAATTTCATGGCTGTTCCTTCTTGTCTATCCAGCAATATTGCTGTGTTTAAAAGGTTACGTGCCGCCTCGCAACTCTTCAGTGCGGTACCACACCAAAAACGCTCTCCATTCCATGATAACCGGGCATTACACGATACTCGCTGCGCCGGAAGCCGGTGCGCCAATTCAATGCCAATGTTTTTACTGATAATATTGGAAAAGTAGAGGGAACTGTTCTTATGCGGGGCGCCGTATGGATCTGCCATGGCGATACTGGACGGCGCATATCGAACGTTCAGTGCGCCATCGTCCAGTGCTCCATTACTCATTACACTCACACCCAAGTAATATGATGGGCCTGTGGCAGGCAGGCGTTCTGAGGCCGGATCGCATATATACGAATTATGCCGTTCAGCACCACAAAGACAAAAAGACAAAGTAAACCGGGATCATCCAATTAAACTCACAGTCGAATCGATAAATAACGTCTTGAAATATTGCGCTCTGGTTGTGTCGATAAGCGCGAACGTCGGCTGGACCCATCCGTTTGTCATTGATACTAAAGGTAGCCCTAAAATCAAGACAAATGATGGCAATTTTGAAATGGTATTCGGTGCTCGCGCTCATCTCGACGTGCACTCGTTTGACAACGACAAACCTGATCCCGCCTATCCCGCTTTTGGAAGCCAGATAGCCGATGGTCAGCCGCGCAGTGGTTTCAATTTTCGCCGCGGTTATACCGATGTAACCGCCAGGTTCTACGACCTCAGCTTCAAATTTCAGAACGATTTTGCGGCCGGAACATTTCCTGGCAGTCTTCGTGAAGCCTGGGTCGCCGCCAAAATCGGCCCAGGCCAACTCATGGTCGGCCAGTTCAAGCCTTATCGTGGCATGGAAGAACTGACGAGCTCAAATGAAATCACGATGATGGAGCGGCCCTCGACATCGTCCACCGGCATTTATGCGGGGCGGCAGTGGCTGATGGGGGTCGGCTACAAGGGCATTTTTGCAGACCAGCTCGGTTATGCGGTAAATGTCATGAGCCTGACGCACACCGGTATGCCTGTCAAGGGTTCAAGCTATGGCGGCCGGCTATTTTGGGTGCCCCGCTCGCAGGAAGGCGATACCCTCCACTTTGGTTTCTCATACAGTATCGATACGGAAGCTGCCGGATCACTTTCTGCAAAAGCAGTTGATATTTATGGGGGACGGCGCGGTTTTAGCCAATCCTTCGGTTCCGCCGGTGCCGCTGCGGGCTTATCCGACCACCATAGCGAGGCCACGTGGGCACTGGAAGCAGCTTATGCGATTGGGCCTGTCAATCTGCAAGGAGAATATGCCGCCGTAAAACTCGACAATACTCATCTATTGGCGGGCGCGCAGAAGGACTCTCACGTGCAGGCGTATTATGTACAGGCTAGCTGGTTTGTCACCGGTGAAAGAACAATCTACCGGAAGGAGCGCGGAGCTTTCGGCAAGCCCAAGCCGATCAGAAAATGGGGAGCGATTGAACTGGCTGCGCGTTATGACGCAGTTGAAAACAAGGATCAGAGCCTGGCTGAGAATCCGTGCGGCACCGGTACAACCAAATGCCAGGTCCAGGTACTCACGCTGGGCGTTAACTGGTATGTTCGGGAAGGGGTGCGATTAATGCTCAATTATTATCTTACCGAAGCGGACCTTGGAAATACCGGTGCCGGTACGCCAAACCGTACGGACAGTCCTTCCGTTATTTCCTTCCGTACCCAGCTAAGTTTTTGATCAGAGCGGGAAGCGGGGATGAATTGTCTTGTTACATCCGTTCGATATATTCGCCGCTGTCCGTATTGATTTTGATCTTTTCGCCCTGGAGGACGAATGGCGGAACCATGACAACAAGGCCGGTCTCCATCGTGGCGGGCTTGTAAGAACTGGTGGCGGTGGCCCCTTTCAAGTTGGGTTCGGTGTCTGTAATGGTCAGCACTACGCTGGAGGGAAGCTGTACGCCGATTGCGCGATCATGGTGGAAATTGACTTGCACGTCCGTATTCGGCAGCAGGTATTCATACTGGCCCTCAAGAAATTCCTGCGACAGGCCCAATTGCTCGTAGTTTTCCTTATCCATGAAAATATAATTGTCACCTTCCTGGTAGAGAAATGTCATGTCGCGCGGCTCGACGAAGGCGCGTTCCACTTTGTCATCAGTACGGATGCGCTGGTTGGTCTTGGTGCCTGCTTCGATATCCTTCATCTCTACCTGCATGAATGCTCCACCTCGGCCTCCAACATGAACGTGGTAACATTTCAGGACGCGCCAGATGCGTTTGTCCCATTCGATCAGGTTGCCGACGCGGATTTCCGTTGCAAGAACTTTAGCCATTATTGTTCCAGTGAATCAAGAAAACGCGCATCTTACTATAAAAAGCTCTCGATAACCCCATGCAATCAATGTTCTCGGCGGATTGCCGCCAGTGCCACCGATTGGCCCGATTCCTGGACGAAGTGAAAATTCGTTATCCGGATTATCACGCCCGTCCCGTGCCGGCTTTTGGTGATGTGACGCCCAAGCTCCTCATTATCGGTCTCGCTCCCGGAATGCATGGCGCAAATCGTACCGGTCGACCCTTTACCGGTGATTTTGCCGGGGTTTTGTTGTACCGGACCTTATATAAATTCGGCTTGGCCAACCATGAAGGTTCGGCTTCGGTGGAAGATAATTTGCAGCTCATGCATTGCCGCATTACTAACGCCGTCAAATGCCTTCCCCCCGAAAACAAACCCGAGCCAGGCGAGATCAGGCAATGTAATGGATACCTGGCGGCCGAGATCGCTGATTTCGTAAAAGACGGCGGCACCGCGCTGCTCACTCTCGGCGGGGTTGCTCATCGGGCAGCGCTCATGGCGCTGGGGCTCAAGCAAAAAGCTTATCCATTCGGCCATGGCGCCATCCATGAATTAACTGCCGGGCCGGCATCCGATAGCATGAAACCCAGCAGCCTGACACTATATGACAGCTACCATTGCAGCCGTTACAATACCCAGACCCGGCGTCTGACTGCGGAGATGTTCGAACAGATATTCGCGAAAATTTGCAGCGACCTGGCTTTTCATCAGCAAACTGGAGACTAACTAACCCATGCCCTACGTCAATATACGCATTGCCGGCACCCTCAGCCGTGAGCAGAAGAAACAGATTGCTCAGGAAATAACCGATACGCTCGAGCGAGTCGCGCACAAACCGAAATCCTATACCTATATTGCTTTCGATGAATTGCCTCACGAGAGTTGGGCTATCGGGGGCAAACTGCTGGGTGAGGGGGACTGATCGCCTTGGCGGTAGAGCCTGCTTTCGACGCTAAGGCATTTTACTCGAGCCTGCCATCGCAGCCGGGAGTCTATCGCATGATGAATGCGGCAGGCCAGGTGATTTATGTCGGCAAGGCTATCGATCTCCGAAAACGTGTTTCATCGTATTTTCAGAAAAGCGGCCTGGGACCCCGCATGCAATTGATGGTTTCCCAAATCACGGGCATAGAAACCACGGTGACCCGCTCTGAAGCAGAAGCGTTGTTGCTCGAAAACAACTTAATAAAAAATCTAACTCCTCGCTTTAACATCCTGTTTAGAGATGATAAGTCATATCCATACGTGATATTGAGCGGTCATCGTTTTCCCCGGCTTGGGTTTCACCGCGGCGCACTGGATAAGAACCATCATTATTTTGGACCGTTTCCAAATGCGGGAATGGTGAGAGAGAGCATACAGCTTCTGCAAAAGGTATTCCGGATTCGCACTTGCGAGGATAGCGTATTCAGCAACCGCACCCGCCCTTGTCTTCTCTATCAGATCAAGCGTTGCAGCGGGCCTTGCGTCGATCTGATCACGGCGCAAGCGTATAAAGAGGATGCCAGAGACGCTGAGCTTTTCTTGCAGGGCAAGCAGACCGAGGTTCTGGAAAGCATCGCCAAAAAAATGCGCGAAGCCGCGGATTTGCAGGAGTATGAGCAGGCTGCCTTGTTTCGCGACCAGATTCAGTCACTGCGAAAAATTCGGGAAAAGCAGTTCGTCGATAGCGGCAAGGCGCTGGATGCCGATGTGGTTGCCTGCGTTGTCGAGACCAACGGCGGGGGAAGGGCCTGCGTCAATCTTGCCATGGTAAGGGGAGGGCGCCACTTGGGAGACAAGAGTTTTTTCCCACAAAACGCGGAAGGGTACGACCCGCCCGAAATGGTGGAGGCTTTTCTGACCCAGCATTATTTCAATCGGAGCGTGCCGAATCTTATCATCGTCGGCGAGAAAATTCAGCGGGACATCCTTCAAGCCGCGCTCGCCGAGCAATCCGGCCATAAGGTAGTCATCAACTGTAATCCTATCGGCGAACGGCGTATATGGCTGGATATGGCAGCGGAAAATGCGCGTCTGGCGCTGGAGCAGATGCTGAACCGGCAGGCCAGCCAGGAGGAGCGCCTGCAAGCTTTGCAACAGGCCCTGGATATGTCCGGTCTTGCCCGCATCGAATGTTTTGACATCAGCCATACGCTGGGCGAAGCGACCATTGCGTCCTGCGTGGTTTATGACAACTTCGCCATGCGCAATAGCGAATATCGCCGCTACAACATTACCGGCATTACGCCAGGAGATGATTACGCCGCGATGCGCGATGTCCTTTCCCGGCGCTATCATAAAGTTGCCGAAGGCGAGGGGAGTCTTCCTGATCTGATTCTGATCGATGGCGGCAGAGGCCAGGTCAGCGTTGCACGAGATGTACTGGTCGAGCTTGGACTGAATGGCGCAAATCTTTTGGGCGTAGCTAAAGGTGAGGCACGCAAGCCCGGACTGGAACAATTGATTTTCCCGGGAGCGGAAAAGCCGCTACAATTGCCAAGGGACCACCCCGGATTGCATCTGATTCAGCAGATTCGGGATGAGGCTCACCGTTTTGCAATTTACGGCCACCGCGCCAAGCTCGGTAAATTACGCACCAGCTCAAGTTTGCAGAAAATTGATGGTATCGGCGCCAAGCGTCGTCAAAGCTTGCTGGCAAGGTTTGGCGGCCTGAAAGGCGTACAGACTGCAAGTATTGAAGAATTGCAGCAAGCGGATGGCATCAGTCGTGCGTTGGCGGAGAAAATTTACAGGGAATTGCACTGATTACAAAAGGTTTATTTCAGTTCCAGCCATATAAACATCCCGAGTTTGGCACAGCTTGTTGCTGCTGAGGCGTAATCCGAAAATGTTGACCCCCCATAGACTGATATGAGAGGGAATATTTATTTGAGTAAAGAGTAGTGTCGCGACGAGGCAGGGTAACAATACAATTTGAATCGAAGGTTTGCAATCCGGATTCATCAGAGCAGCATCTTAATGGCATATACTGATCCTTATGCCTCTTAACCTGCCCAACGTGCTTACGTGGATGCGTATCCTGGCGATTCCGCTGTTCGTAGGCATATTCTACTTTCCCTCGACGTGGTTGTCCCCGTCCGAGCAGAACCTCATCTCCACCATTATCTTTACCGTGGCCGCCATCACCGATTGGCTGGATGGTTACCTTGCGAGAGTGCTCCGCCAGACTTCGGCTTTCGGTGCATTTCTTGACCCGGTGGCGGATAAGTTGATGGTGGCGGCGGCGTTGATCGTTCTGGTCTACCTGAGCAGGCTTGATGCACTTATCGCCTTCATCATTATCGGCCGTGAAATTACCATTTCAGCGCTACGCGAGTGGATGGCGCAAATTGGTAAAGGAAAAAATCTGGCGGTTTCCTTTTTAGGAAAACTGAAAACCACCTCACAAATGGCAGCCATTCCGCTGCTGTTGTATCACGAAAAAATAGGCGAAAACTTCAACCCGCAGGAAGTGGGAACATGGCTGATCTATCTGGCGGCAGTACTGACATTATGGTCCATGGCCTACTATCTTAAAGTCGCGATACCCCAAGCGTTGAAGCATGGCTGAAACGTCCCAACCCTGCTCTTGCATCGCCTTTTCTTGACAAAGACAGCAGCATCCTTATAATGCCAGATTGTTTTTTTGCGGGAATAGCTCAGTGGTAGAGCACAACCTTGCCAAGGTTGGGGTCGCGAGTTCGAGCCTCGTTTCCCGCTCCAGTCAGTGGGAAAATGGATTCATCTGCATGAGGCATCGTTTGCATATTCCGCGCCCTTGCTGAATCCGTTTTCCCTTTTTAGTTTTCCCTATCGCACTGCAACGGTGCAACGTAACCAGTTTGCGTAACGCAGCAATGGCGGGGTGGCAGAGTGGTCATGCAGCGGCCTGCAAAGCCGTGGACGCCGGTTCGATTCCGACCCCCGCCTCCAGATTGTCATACAAAGACATTCAATAAAGCTTAAAAAACCCATACATACCTAGGTATATATAGGCATTTAGGGTGTACCGAGGTTCAATGACGTTCTATTGAATTCAATCTAAAACCGTGGTAACTTTCGTGGTAATAAAATTACTACGATGAGGAATTACCACGATGGCTACTAATCTGTTATCTGCTGCTGAGTGCAAGAACGCCACCAGCAATGGCGCGGGTATCCGCAAGTTGCACGATGGCGACGGCCTTTACCTATGGGCGTATCAGGACGGGCGCAAGTATTGGCGGATGCGTTACTGGCAGGCAGGTAAAGAGAAGTCCCTCTCGCTGGGTGTCTATCCCAAAGTCAGCCTGAGCGATGCGCGCAAGAGGCGGGATGAATTGCGCCAGCAACTGCAAGCGGATCTTGACCCTTCCGCCGAGCGCAAAGCCGCAAACCTGCGGAAAAAGCTGGCCGCCGAGAATTCGTTTGAGGCTGTTGCGCGCGAGTGGCACAGCAAGCAACTCCATATCTGGGCGCCGCGTCATGCGATTGCTGTAAATCGGCATTTGGAAAACAACATTTTCCCAACCCTTGGCAAGCGCCCCATCCGCGACATAGAAGCGCCGGAATTGCTCCAAGCTCTTCGTCAGATAGAGGCCCGCGGCTCGTACGATCTCGCCCACCGCGTTCTACAGGTATGCGGCCAGGTATTCCGCTATGGTGTTGCTACCGGTCGCTGCAGTCGTAATCTTTCCACCGATTTGCGTGGTGCGTTGACCCCGCACAAGATGGAACACCAGGCGGCCGTTCGACCTGAGGAACTGCCGGAACTGTTAAGAGCAATCGCCAAGTATGACGAAACCGGCGACAAGCAAACCCGGCTTGCCCTGCAACTATTGGCGCAAACGTTCGTCCGCACCAACGAATTGATAGGCTCGGAATGGGCGGAGTTCGATTTAAACAATGCCTTGTGGATTATCCCGGCCAGGCGCATGAAGATGAAAGCCGAGCATATTGTCCCGCTATCAAAGCAGGCGCTCGCAATGCTGGCAGTACTCAAGGAGATATCTAGCGGTAGCCGCTTCGTTTTCCCTGGCCGCAATCGGGATAAGCCCATCAGCAATAACACGATGCTGTTTGCCCTGTACCGTCTGGGCTATAAGGGCAAGATGACCGGGCATGGCTTCCGGGCAGTGGCATCGACCATTCTCAATGAAACCGGTTTTAATCCTGATGTGATTGAGCGCCAGCTCGCCCACTGCGAACGGAACGAGGTAAGGGGTGCATACAACCGGGCTGAGTATCTGCCCGAGCGCAAGCGCATGATGCAGCATTGGGCGGATTATCTCGACGGGTTGGCCTGCGGAGCGAACGTGTTGCCGCTTCATAGTAAGGTCGCGTAATTGTTGACAATCCGATTTATAGGAGCAATACTGTTGCTGCCTCTGCAAATCAGGGGCCGAGTTTGACAGCTCGGAAACAAGGCGGACAACCGCCTATGAGCGGTTTTTTTACGTCCGTAACACGTGGCATGCCCTTTACGGGTGGCTCATGTGGGGAGCCGAAAGGCTCGCCGGTCCTTGTTCCGGTCTGTCAACCCGCATGAGTCCGCCCACCATTTGACAGCGGTGAGCGGAAAACTTAAACCGCTTAACAAGGAGAAAACAGCATGCCTAATTCCCTCGGCACATCCATGCCCGCCATACTAAATTTCAACTCCCATGCAGTTCGTAATATCCAGCCAAAGATACGGCTACGCGAGGCTTGCGATCTCATCGCACAAGCAACTTCTCAAGCCGAATTTATCCAGAGCATTGCGCTTACGGCGGAAGCAGACAAGGAGCTCGTACTTGAGCCAAGGCAGGTTACCGGCCTGTACTACTCCCTGCAGGACCTTGTCGATCGGCTCAGGAAAGCTGAGATTCTGATAGACAAGCTACGTATTTAGTGTCCACCGGGAAGGGTTCACGCCCTTTCCAGTGGGCATTAAACAGGAAGGTGAACGCTAGAAAATGACTATCGGCTACGTACAAATCTGGAAATTTTGCGAACTCACCGGCTACACAGAGGACGCGGTTCGCACCAAGATCAAGCGTGGGGTATGGCTTGAAAATCGAGTATGGCGCAAGGCCCCGGACGGCCACACACTAATTCACATGGAGGGTTTCTGGCTATGGGCAGAAACGGGGATGGTAAGCAGGAGAGAGGATGGCGAAACCGAATCAGAGAAGCGTCAAAATCGTCATACAAAATCACCTTTGCCTTTCGGTCAGAAAGCGACGAGCCCCAGGGGCAATAGCTCGCCTTCACCTATCGCGGCACCAGCTGCCAGGAAGGTAAAAAATGGGCAACGATAAGGAATACTCCCCCGATGATTTTCCGATAGATGGGGAAATGGTGGGCATTGGTCCTGATCATCAGTTTGGCATCCGAGCGCGTCTGCGGCGGATATGCACCGATGCGAATGGTGGTAGTGACGATTCAATAATCGCATTACTCCAATTCGCTCAACGGGTCAGTTCAGAAATCGATATTGACAAGGAAACATCGCTCGATCGTATCGCGTTGGGGTCTCTCAAAAAACTGCTTGGATATTTGCTGAGTGATGAAAAGGCGATGCTGGCGGCGTTCGGTGTTATCCGAAATCCGAACCGCCCCGAGTCGAAAAGGACGAGGCAGCGCCATATTCTGATAGCGAAAGAAGTCGGCCGAATCTTGGCAGATTGTGATACCGGAACCAACGCCGAGCGTACGGCTGCTGTCAGCAGAGCTATAGAAGAGGCTGCTGAAGTTCTGTGTGTTGATGTTAGGACCGCACAACGGGCATACGGTAAATACAAGGCAGTGGCAGAAATTGCAGAAATTATGGAGAGAAATTCCACTCAGTTCCAGCGACATTAACTAGATCGTTCTTGTCGTGACGAGTCGTTGAGGCGATCGTATTGTGTCTCCTTAAATCTATTTACATAACGGAGAAACAGTAATGCACCGCTTGCCTGAAGTTGGATATTTAAGACTTATTCAGATCATTGGCAATCCCAAAGCACAGCCGCCAATTCCCGCATTAATTCCTGTATCAAGATCAACCTGGTTAAATGGTGTGAAGTCCGGGCGCTTTCCACAGCCCGTGCGCACTCTCGGCAATAGGATTGTTGCTTGGAAAGTCTCGGACGTTCGCGAGCTCATCGACCGTCACCCAGCCGGCGGGGTTACCCAGTGATTGCGGACGGAATGAGCCGGGCAACCGCCCCGAGGTCATACGCAAGCGGCGGGGAGTTTTGGTCCCTCAAGGAACTATGGAATTACAAATCACTCAAGCGCAACGATTTAGGCGCCGCCCAGGCGCTCAAGGCAGCGAAGACTTCCCAAGCCAAGGCATGGCATGAGGCCAACCACTCCAAGGCAAAGTCATTTTCTACAGAGAGGAAAACTGCCACCGATGAGCAAATCCTTGAAGCCGAGTGTTTAACGGCGCTGGTGTGTGGCGGCATGGATGACTTTGGAGAAAAAGCCTTAATTCATGGGAAGTTGGACATGTTCTCAGAAGCCGCCAGCCTCTATGGCCGAGCGTGGGAAAAATCGCAGGCTCCGACTGCTGCCGCTGCCGACTACGCGCCTTCGAATGCAAAGCCATCCATGGCAACAGGAGAAAACGTAGCAGCGAACCCGCAGCCCAGGCGCTACGGCTTGCTCACAGTAGGGGAACTGTCCGCAATGCCACATTCCAAGTACCGGGTGAAGAACGTTCTTCCACGTGAAGGCGTGGCCGTTAAGTACGGTCCACCCGGGAGCGGCAAATCCTTTCTCGTACTAGATCTCGCCTTTGCTATATCCGATGGCGGGGAATGGTGCGGCTATCGCGTTGAACAATGCGATGTACTTTATGTATGCCTTGAGGGACAAGCCGGCTTACCGCAGCGAATACAGGCTTATCGTGAGTATCATGGGCCTGAATCCGGCCAAAGGATAAGATTCATCACTGCGCAATTCTCGCTTCTCTACCGCGACGACGTCGACGCGCTGGTGTCCACAGTAAAAGATGCCGGCATTCATGGCGGCGTTGTCATGATTGACACTTTAAGTGCTGCCTCGGTCGGTGCGGATGAAAACTCGAGCGTAGACATGGGGCGGATCCTTGATGCTGTCAAACGCATTGGGGAAGAGTGCGGCGGGCTCGTAATTCTTGTCCACCACAGTGGTAAAGACGCTACCAGGGGTCTACGTGGACATAGTAGCCTGCTTGCCGCCAGCGATGCAGTGATCGAAGTAAGGCGTGAGGATGACCGGCGGTCCTGGCGGCTGACCAAGTCGAAAGACGGCATTGACGGCAAAGAACATGCGTTCCGGCTTTCGTCTGTGGAGCTGGGCACGGATGATGACGGGGACCCGATAACCTCGTGCATCATCTCTCCAGAAGAACGCGCCGATTCTGTGCGACGCGCGAAGCTCCCCAAGGGCGGAAATCAGAAAGTGGTATATGACGTGGCCGGCGAACTTCTCCGGGCATCAAAAGATTCTGGTAAGGGTGGAGCACCTTACGGGCGCCCTTGCATTTGCGTGGATGAACTGATCGTGTCCTGCCGTGGTCGCTTGGCCGTTGAAAATGATCGAGTACCGGAACGGGTGAGGATTGCTGTCACCGGATTGGTAAACGCGGGTTGCCTGATACTTCGAGAAGGCTGGATATATGTTCCATAGCATGACAATGGAATCAATAGCTATTGAATAGCCCCCAAAAGTCCCCAAAACGTCCCCAATCTACTGGTTAAAAAATAGGCAAAAAGTGCCATTTTCCCCAAAACGTCCCCAAACTGAGATTTAGAGTCCCCAAAACGTCCCCAAAAAAGTCCCCAAAATGTCCCCAAAGTCCCCAAAGTCCCCAATTTAGTCTCCATTTTCCCCAATCCCCCCTTTAGGGGGGATGGGAATGGGATTGGGGGAATGGAATTTAGGAAAGTATGGGTTCATCTGTGTCGAGTTGGAACGTATGATCCCTATGGCAATAATCCCCAATAATTTTTTCTAACTTTGGTCGAACAAATTTTCCTTCAGTCATTAGCATGGATGAATTAGATATCCGAAGTTTCTGGCGCCGCGGAGCCAAGGCCTTTACCGATGACTTCTTATCGGTCGACGTGCGAAAGCTTGCGCGTGAATATGGCCTTCGCCCGAACAGCGAAGCGTTTATTCTTGCTGGCAATGTAACGGTGAATCTGGAATGGCGACCATGCCACTTAGGCGGGTACCGTGTCTTTTTCCGATGCCCTCGATGCTTGGAGCGCTGTTGCATACTTTACCGTGCACCAGCAGGCGTTTACCGTGCACCGGCGGGCGATGAGCAGCTGCGCGGCTACGGGTGCAAGAAATGCCTCAACCTTGCTCATCCGGTTGAGAATGAGGGTGAGCTCACGCGTGCCTTGCGCCGCTACAACAGAGCCGCCACCCGTCGAGGCGATGAGGATCCAGCCCAGCCGCAAGGGAAGCCGCTATGGATGCGCTGGCCTACATGGCGACGCTTGACCAGTCAAGTCGCCGATACCGTTATGGAGCGGTTCGAGTACGATGAGAAAATGAACCAGCGGCTGAGAAAGCTGTATAAGGCTCAACCGTCGCGCAGGCGAACCGGTAGCTTATGATTGCTTCTGGTCGACGCTCGAGCTGGGTTCCTGATTTTCCTTGTTCCGGCTCTTGTCCACTATCGCTTTGATGTGGTTCAGTAGCGCCATATTCGCCGCCAGGTCGATCACTTCCTTTCGTTTCTCTGGCGTTAGCTTGGCGAGTGCAGATGTCTTGGATGGAGACAAGTTCATTCTCAGATGGGGATTCGGCGCACTGTACCATTATTTGGGGGCATCATGAGCGACTTCGAAAACGGTGACATTGTTTTGACACCAACGGGCCGCGCTGCCAAGGTAAACAGGTATTGGGAGGAATCGCGGCGAGATGATTACGCACGTGTTGATCTAACCTATGCGGATACGGGCGAGCAGGTAAAGCTATCGCCGAAGCTGCTGGAACCGTACAAGGGGGAACAGCCGAAGCGATGCTGGCGCGAACGCAAAGAGCGAGGGGACGTGTCGATCGAGCCCAAGCGAGTTTTCCGGCGCTTGGATGATACACCTATCCCGGAATTTGATATCGTCGAGCAGCTGCTACTCATGGATGGCTGCATGACAGTTCAGATCCAGGGGCAAGCTGGCGGGCTTGCCAGCAGCAAGAAAAGAAGGATATTGCAGTGATGGCTACGAGTCCCCCAATAGCCAATAACAATAGCCAATAACCAAAGGAGCGTTAGCCATGCCCAAAATACAAATAGCAATAGTTGCAATAGCAATGCTGGTAGGTGCCCAGGTCAACGCTCAGTATTATGAGCCGGCTGACGGGCAATACTACTCAACGCCATCGCGCCACCAATATCAGCAGCAAACCATACCCCACTACCACCTGTTGCCACAGAATAGAATGGAGTCTCTGGAAAATTACGCAATAGAGAGTCGGGACATTGCAGTAGCCGGGATTTACCGACAGCGTCTTGCGCGGATGACTCCAGAACAGGTCGAAGGTGAGCGCTACCGTCTTGAAGTAGAGAGTTGCCATACTGACAGGTTCGTACTCGGATACGCCACTCTTGGGCTTTACGGCCTTTACTCTATGGCCTTCAATGATCCGTGCAATGTGGTGGTGGCTGGCTCGACGGGGGAAAGGCCGAGTGAGGATGCAGAATTGACGAAAAAGGCCCGGGCTTTCGACGACTTGTCTGCTTTTGTACTTTCAACCGGCATGACACAGCAGGAGTTTACGAGTTGGCTGGAAGCAATGAGGCTTAGCCATCAAGACCCCGCACAATCAAGTGCGATAGTGAAATCCATCTTGGAATCACCCAGGTAACCCACTTCTTGCGGCAAACGCACCCGCCAACCGTCGCGCCAGCTCGCCGATGCCCTCGTCCGAAATCTCTCCATTCCGTTCCTGTTTGGCCTGCTTCGGACCGAAACGACCGGAATCCCATTTTTCCGCGACTTTCAAACTCGTGGCCACCTGCAACCGGGCCCACCTCACATCTTTTTTAATCGGTGCGCCGTTCTCGTCCAGGATGAATTCACCGTCCTTGTCCAAAATGAACTCATCCCGGGAGGCCTTCAGGGCGTTGTGAATCTCGGCATCCGCGCGCATCCGAAGCGCCGACTCGTAAACCGCCATCCGGTCCGACGACGCGCCAATCCACAACTGAAACAGCCCATGCGGCACGTCCCAGTCAAGTGCCATTTCCTTCAGCGTCTCGCCATCAGCCACACGCTGCGCAACGATGCTCATGGTCACCGGATCGGCTTTCACCATCTCAAGCCGCTGCAGACCGGTAACGTTGGCCGGGGAATCAACCGTACTGATTTTTTCCATTTTTTGAAAATTTTTGGAGAGGGCGCTCAATGAAGTTTCGCGCGCGCGTGCCGGTGGTGGGGGGGTGGGGAGGGCGCGTATACCGATGGGGCTCCGCCCGCATGCTCAATCCTTCGTCGGCGGAGAAGACAATCTATCAAGCTTCGATCGCTTCGATAACCTGAAGGGATAAAAGCTTACTCACCCTCTGATGCTACGATTCTGCTACGCTTTCACCTGGTCGAGCTCCGAACGTTTCGGACGTTTGCGGGCCGCCTTCCTTCTTGGAAGTGGCACCTGGCGCGGAGCGGACCTTCCACACACTCAAGAGCGCCGCAGCGGAAGCTCTACAATCCATCCGCCCGGCGATCAGAGCCAATCAAGCGGGGGCAGATATAAGCGTCGGCCTGCGCGAATGGCAGGCTGAATCCACGCTCGACTTCTACGGTGGTGATCGTGAATGCGTTTCCGCCCAGGTTGGCGGTTTCGTTGCGGACCTTGTTTAGCATATCCCGCGTTGCTTCCGGCTTGCTCGAGTAAAAGAGTCCGCCTTCGGTTTGCACGATCCCGATAAATTCACAACCTTCCGATAGCCTGTTCTGGAGTTGGCGCACCTGTAGCCCCTCCTCGGTAATCTGTGCGGCACAGCTGGTTAAAAGCAGGAGAGCAAATAGCCCAATCTTATTCATGCGTGACTGTCCTGTATTTAACCAATGTTCGAGTTAAGCGGTAGTGGGGAACCTTTCGCTAAAGTCTTGCCAACCCCGCCGCCAAGCCCACCCGTCAGGATGGAATATTTTCCAATAGCGTCGGCGATGCCGCCTATCCCGTTCAGAACACCAGCGGCATTGGTCCCGCCCACACCTGCATAGTTCGCGTCGTCCAGTTCCATCGGAAAGATTCCGCTTGATCGCGCGGATTCGTTATTGAGCATGCCCACACGCTCACCCAGGCGGTTCATGCTGAGTTTGTTGTCGAGATTGAGTCGACCCAGCGAGGACACTTGCGCCATATTCTTCGCATAGTCCTTGCCCTTTTGCAGGGCGCCCACCATTTGCTGCGACATCGAATCCTTGATCTCTCGCGGCACACTGGAGTTATCCGCCATATACTCGGTCGCGGTATTCGTCGTGGGCGTCATGTACTGTTGCAGCTGATCCGCCAGGCCTTGCTGTTTTTCATCCTGCTGCTGTGGCGTGTACTCAGGCGTGGCGTTCTGCATCTCGATATCGCGCCGGCGGTCGATATCACGCTGGCGGGCTGCTTCCATGTTCTGAGCGGTTGCTTGTTTCTTCCTTACCGCGCTCTGCGCTTGCGATGACGCAATCGTTCCGCCGGCAGATGCAAGGGCGGATGCTACGGCAGCGGCGACTAGCCACGGTGATATTGCTGGCATTATTTTCCTCCTATCACAAGCTGAGCTACAGCTTTCATATCTGGATTGGATATCAATGTTTCATCAATCCGTTCGACATCTGTTTCCGCCGTTGCGTGAATGCAGAACCAGACAGAATCCTTTATGGCCGTGATCATATGGTGCTGATCCGCGCCTATTTCTATGCAGGCTGGCGCTTCATACCGGATCTCTTCACCCTCAATCCTGACCACAACCTCACCACTTGCCAGAATGCTCATGTGGCTGTACTTGTGTTTATGCGACACGATGTACTGACCTGCGTCAATGTGCATCTGCTTGGCGTATACCCCATCGCTGAAATAGTGTTTAATCATCGTGGCCTGTGTGTCTAAGTCTTTCTCTTATGCGTAAGTTACCTCCTAATATTCATTAAATCAATCCATAAAAACAAAAAGTTATAAAGATAACCTATGTCTGTACGTGATCAGGGAAGGATGGCGTTGCTCAGTCGATAACAGAAATAGTTACAATAAATTATGGCAACCAGGACTACAACAATCCGGCTTCCCAGTGATGTCCGTTCTCGCTTGGATCAATATCTAACGCGCTCTCGCTTATCCCTTAACGGTCTGGTGAGCCTGGCGCTTTCCGAATACCTGGACCGGCACGAAGCGGGCAGCGTCGTTCCTCCTTCGATCGAAAGCGAAGGGTTCCTTAGAAGTCTAAAAATGGACGAAATCGATATAGCGCTCTTGAAAGAGATATTGAAACAAATAAGTAGTAATGAGTAAATTGACCAACTTGAACCGGTTGCAAACAAGAGGTATCGGCGTGCTATTCGTGGTAACAAACGTGGTAACTATGGATGTGCTTGTGTGTAAAGCACAGCAACAGAGCCGGTTTGCATGCATAATATGAATGTGACCCCCCCTCCAGTATTCATGCGGTTCTTGAGTAGTTCAACGGTTTTTTCTGCTCTAAGGTAGAGCAAATATAGAGCAATCATCCGAACGCTTTTTTGACCGAATTTTGTTTTTGCTCAACCGCAAAGTGCGCATACCGCTTCGTTGATGTAAGCGATTTATGCCTTAAGAGCTTCCCGGTCAGATACAGATCGACCCCATTTTGGAGATGCTGGACGAGTTTGAATGTCACGGCTTGATCAACGCTATGCAGAAATTTTGCATAGGGATCGATCGCAGGTTTTCATTGATCATTAATGACCAAATCAGAAGAGTCCTAAAATTGACACCAATAAAAGCGCAATGCCGATACCGCTATAAATCCAATGTTCCTTAATTAACTCAATAATAACAGATGGATGTATTCCATAACGTTCTCGCCAACCCGCATTCTGTATTAGAGAATTTGAGGAGGCGCGCTCTGCGATATTGGCGAGGACATCCACTTTACGGAGTGTGGACTGGTGTAGTTTCACAAATTCCTTGCTGTCGAACGCAGCGGCTTCATCCGCTCCAGAGAGGAAATCTCGGGCTGATATTTTATTCTTCAGGAGCAGACTCTCAAGACGGGGATGGCCAACATAGCCGATTCCATAGATAGCGATAAGCTGGCGAGAAAGATCAAACTTTTTCGCTTCGTCAATTTTAAAGGGTATGCCGCCAAGCACTGTGTATCGGTGTTCAATCGCTTGAAATCCGTAATTAATGTCGCGCATATTCCAGTGCATCCATGTGAAGTTTTGATGACTCTTGGCAAATTCAAAGAATTCGTCCAACATTGTTTTCTCCAGTTCATCGAAATACTGCACGATGTCAGGCAGTGCGATATGTCGTTGTTCGGCAACCTTATGAATCGAGAAAGATTGAGTTTGCCCGGAGGGAAGGTTGCGAACAGCGATGGAGGTTATTCGAGGAGTTCTGCCATCTGGGCGATCATAATAGCTTTCGCAAGAATAATGGATGACAAGCACGTGCTCAGGTTGCCTGAAAATCGCATATAAACTTTCAGCTGCGCGTTGCCGAGTTTTTAATCTTTCAAGTTCTTGGCTCATGAAGCGTTGTGAGTTTTAGCATTCGATTTATAGTGGAGGTAACTCATCTATAGATTGTATAGGATTGGGCGTATAAGTTCTCTCGACCACTTGCATTTTCTCAGGAACGTGATAGAAGTATTTATATAGAGTGCGAAATACTCACTCCAAAACTAACCCACCCCTAACCCGGTGGGTTTTTCAATTCTGACCTGCCAATTTCAGCGTTTTTTTAACGCCCATACAAAATGAAACCTCTCTCCCTTGACTGTCATCTCGGTCACCGCGATGACCTTTCTGGTAGTCTGCGCGAGTAGCCGAGGCAATAAACTGCTAGCAAGAGGTAGCCAAGAAGTTAAGTATCGGGCCGAATAAATTATTCAATCATCCGGTGGTCGATGCTGACAGGAACCATATCGGGAGAGTGCTTGAAATTGCTCGGTATTGGAACTGAACCGCCTCGGATGTGGTTGCCGATGGAAGACCCGAAGCTGAACGGGCTGCGGTGGCAGGCGAGAATGGATCCGTCGAGGCCAGCCCGGTGGAAGAAGCGATGGTGGAGCGTGGAGAGGGTCTGATTAAGCAAGAACCGACACAGTATGTTAAAACACCTGAAACGAATCAGGAGAACAAAAATGCAGTTACTGTACAACCCGGATATATACCCCGATCAAGTCCGGGAAATGATATTGCAATCGGGGGAAATCGGGATCGAGATCGCAAACCGATGGATGATGGGCTGGCCAAAAAGGGTCGTGAATCTTCTGATCCAGGATATGTACGAGGAAGTGTTTCAGTACCAGCTTTTGCAGGAACAGGACGTGATAGCAAGAGCATCCAACCTGAGCCATTTCGCGCCAATGGAGATCATGGTAATGTCGGGCCTGAATCTCGAACCGCCGGAAGTGTAGAAGGTGTCTCTACCGCTGATGCCGCACCCAGGACATCGCAAGAACTTACCGAACTTCCCGGCGCCCGTTCCCTCGTAGAATCCTCATCAAGCGTCGTGCTGTCGCTAAACAAGGCGATAAAGACTTGTCCAACGCTATCGTTCAAGCCAAGGAAAGTGATGGAAAATTGAATCGAAATATTACTGTTGAAGCGGTAGGTGGCAGGTCAAGACCTCAGTATTTTTATGAGTCTTAGTGGGGTACCAATCTCTTTGGCCTTGCTTTCGACTGCAGTTGAAGTTCTACCTAGTTTTAGCGCGATTCGCCTCACCGGAACATTTTGCTCAGCGAGCGTTTGCAGAATTCTAATATCTTCGGTTGACCATGGACTGCCATGATTGCGGGAATGGTGTCTCCTATCACGCTGCCGTCTGTCACCTGTTCTTCGCTCAGATCCATATTGCGTAGTTTCGCCAGGGACATCTTGCCTGCAAACCTCGGTTACAAGCTGTAGCGCTTGCTGCCGAACGGAATGTAATTCTTGGGAGTCGCCATCTACCGCCAGAATTTCCAGTATCGCTGAAAGTTCCTGTCGGGCGCCTGGAGACAGCAAAGCCATAACACCCTCAAGAATGAAATGAGATCGCTTAAGTTCGCTGGACCAAAGGTCTGAAATTTTATTATTATCGAACTTAACGTTATCGCGTCGCCGCTTATCATCTTCGTTGCTCATACTCTACCTTTCTAATGACTGGTCTTATCATTCGGCCTTGAATGACACCATCCAGCACTCCTACCATCGTTTCCATGCTCTTGATCACCAACTGGCATCGTTGCCCGTTGAGATCATCCGTGCGGATCATGGATTAAAACTGTTTTTGTAAGAGATTTTTGCGCCGAGTAGCAACATCCTTCTGCGTCAGCCTCTTGGGCTTGTGCGTCAGCCGAGCTGCTTTAAGTCTTTTCATTATCGCAATTGTGATACAAAAAGATATTACATAGGCGATTGCAAATAATCGCATAAGCGACATTTCTATCCGATGTTTCAAAAACTGATGATAGAAATTGTATCCGCTGGCTGGACGCAGGTCGAGATGCCACCCGTTTAGAAAGGGCGCAGTCATAGGTAGGCATATACCGTAGCGAGCAGACAGACCTTAAGTCGCCGGCATCCTGCCGACGTTGCGGCCAATGCCAAGCTTATATTCCATACAGTGGACATGACCGAGGCACAACCTGGATCCTGAATAAAAAAATACCGACAGCCTCCTAACGTGCGAAACCGCACATATCTTTTGTCCACAAAGCGAGTAGGATTATTATGGCTTCGGAGACGGTTCTTGATGCTTGAAGCCAGAACTTTTTATTTGTACTTAAGTCGAAAGTTGGCGGATGGTACGACAAGTTTCATTCGCGGATAGGGTTCTTTAACTGAAGGATGTTTCTGAAGGTGCTTGCTGACGAAAACCGGGAGAAGTGCACTGTGGTACTCGGCCGTCAAGTTGTCAACTCTTGAATCATCTTAATTTTTAAAGGAGGTTATCATGGAAATGGCAATTCTCATAGTAGGTATAGGTGCCGTTGCTGTTTGGTTCTTTATGACTAAGGACGGCGGACGGAAAGAATAAACCCCATTAGATACTTGAGTAGAGCTACTGAAAAAGGAATATTGTCTGATGACAACATACAGAATTCAGAGCTGATACTCAACGAGCCGGTGCTCATGTGACGCCTGTGCTGTCCGGCGCACCGGCTTCTTTTTAGGATATCCGGGTAGTGACCGGTAGTGACTCAACCCTTAGGGCAGACTCCCTCAAGCCTTGAGGCAGACCCTGCAGACAAACCTAAAAAATCTCCTGATACTCCCCTTATTTCACGTACTCCACGGCCCCAGGCTCATCCTCATGAATATGGCCAAGCCGTAAGAAAGGATGGCAGCGAGGGTGGCAAAAACCGGCTCGGCATGTATACGCAGCGGTTATTGGCTGATCAACCGCTTGATCGGCAGTTCGCCGCAACTCGTGGTAGCTTAACGTTCCCGAATTTAACCATATCTCATCCAATACCCCCTTGGTTCCACAGCTCAGGTTATGTATGCTTCCGAACAGAGCGAAGCGATTTTCCCAATTAGGATGCAGTCACTCTCTGTTGTGTTTAACTCGATTAACAGAGACAAGAAGCCCGAAGACATTGGGTTTGAGGGATTGCATGTCAGAGGGAAACTTTTGAGATATCGATAATAGGAGATTCATGATGGCTTCAGATAAAGTAAAAAGTGACGACCGAAGCAGCGGCCGCGAAAGCAAGCGCGGTTTTGCTTCCATGGATGAAGCTAGACAACGCGAAATAGCCAGCCAGGGTGGTAAAGCCGCTCATGAAAAGGGTACCGCACACGAGTTTGATTCGGAAGAAGCTCGCGAAGCTGGCAGGAAGGGCGGCAAGGCGGCTCATGAGAAGGGCACTGCGCACGAGTTTGATTCAGAGGAAGCTCGTGAAGCCGGCAGCAAAGGTGGCAAGGCAGCTCATGACAAGGGTACGGCGCACGAGTTTGATTCGAAGGAAGCTCGCGAAGCGGGCCGGAAAGGTGGAGAATCTCGTGGAAAAGGCAACTCGGATGATAAGAGTTCCTCTCATTCAACCCGGGGTGGAACATCAGAGCAACATGCCAAAGCCGGTAGCCAAAGCCATAAAAATAAATAGCGGCCCAGAGTGATGAGGGTCAGTTTGTCCTTGCTCTTCAACTTTCATTGATGTGTAGTAGCCTCAACTGTGGCTGCTACACATCATTATCGTTCTCCGGCGTTTTCTTCGCGTCCGGTCCTTTCAGAGCAATTTCCTTGAGATCCGTTTTTTGATTTTGGAGAATACTTTCGTCTGCTCTTCTTCTATTTTTTGAACCACCTCGCACAGTTACCCAGCGGATTGATTCCGGTCTGGAATTGCTATCGGTTGAATTTGTAAGATCAAATCATGGACCGTGAGTCAACTGTGGTTTTATTCCTTACAATTTTGCCATCAGAGCCTTGGCATCAAACGGCGCCCTGACTTTGACATCATTATCAAAGTAACAATAGACATCACGCGCATGAAGTTGCAACGAAGATTGTGCCGAGATCAGGTGCGCATCGTCCGGCTGGGACCCGGTGCGCCAGGCGCGAATCCTCGCTGCCCAGCGCACCAGCGCCTCATCCGTGTATCCGCTTGCATACAGTTCCTTGTCGCCATGCAAGCGGAGATAGAGAAAATCCGCGGTAACGTCTTCCCGGTAGGGCCATTTTCCGGCAGTGTCGGCAACGACGAACGCAATGTTGTGCTCGCGCAGCATTTGGATAAAGGATTCGTCGATGAAACTTTCGTGCCGGATCTCGATAGCGTGCCGAACGGTGCGGGTGGCATCGACGGCCAGTCGTGCGCGACCTGTCATGCGGTGCTCGCGACGGCGAGCAAGGCTCAGTGCCTGTCGGGTATCGTGCGGCAAAAGTTCAAAAAAAAGTTTCATTCTTTCGGGATCATAGCGAAAGCTTGGCGGGAACTGCCAGAGGATCGGCCCGAGTTTTTCTCGAAGGTTGAATAATCCGGAAGCAAAGAAGTTAGCGAGTGGGCCGTGAACATCGCGGAGGCGTCGCACATGAGTAACGTAGCGCGGCCCCTTGACACTGAAAATGAAACCCGGAGGGGTGGCTTCATACCAATGTTGAAAGCTTTCCGGCTTCTGTAACGAGTAAAACGTTCCATTTATCTCTATGGTCGGCAGAGCCCTGGAAGCGTATTCGAGCTCTCGATCCTGCGGAAGGCCAGAAGGGTAGAAAACTCCTCGCCATGGCGGGTAGCGCCAGCCGGAAATCCCGACAAATATCCCACTCACGGTACTAGTCGTTCCATCCACGTGGCAGAACCATCTCCGCTGCCTGAGAACCCTCGTTGCCAAGGACCACGCCAAACCCCATTTCGAACGCCAGGTTCTTCATTTTCATTTCGCCTCCTGCGTCAAGGAAAAAATTGGACAGCCGGAAAGTGACACGGTTTCGCGCACTTTAGAGAAAGAGATCGCGCCCCGCATGCTCATCAGTATGCTGGATCAAGCCCGCTGCGCCTGATCCTGTCGGAAAGTCAGTGCAGAAAAGGCCTTGCCAGCTTGAGGTCGTCGACAAAGCGGTCATATTCCTCATCCCTGTCTCGCTCGGGCACGCGCAACAAGAACGAGGGATGAACCGTAATCAGCAGCGATATACCTGGTGCATATTCATGTAGTTTTCCCCGATTAACCGTAATCGGTGTTGCGCGGCCCAGCAGTGAGCGTGAAGCTGTCGCACCCAGTGCGACAAGAAGGCGAGGGGCGACCAACTCGATTTCGCGCCTAAGCCAGCCGTAACACGCGGCAATTTCTGCGTCGGCAGGTTTTTTGTGCATACGACGCTTCCCGCGAACTTCAAATTTGAAGTGCTTGACAGCGTTGGTAATATAAACATCTTCATGCGGTATCTCGACCATTGCCAACGCTCGTGCCAGAAGCTGGCCGGCTGGACCCACGAACGGGTGGCCTGTCAGATCTTCCCTGTCGCCAGGCTGCTCGCCTACGAGCATGATCGATGCATGCGAAGGACCTTCGCCAAAAACGGTTTGGGTTGCATGCTCCCAAAGTGGGCAAGCGCGACAGTCCATTGCCGCTTTACGCAGGGCTTCGATTGTGTTACCCGCCCGCTCCGCGGGATGCAACGAATGTCCTGAAGTAGCCTTCATATAGCAGGGCCAGTGGCTTATAAATTTATTTGCCAGGAAATAACTTTATAGGTCAAATAAATCTAAAAAGCTTATAGCTTTTGGAGAGGACCATAAAAAATGGCGGATCGGATTGAACAGTACCGGTCGCTGCTGCTACATTGCCGAGGCAAGATGTAGTGTCAGGACTAACATATGAGGACGGACAAATCAGAGACGGGACGACGTGACTGAAGATAAAATATTACAAGCCTGGCGCAGTGTCGTTACAGATAACCATGCTGAACCAACAGACACAACCGTTATTTGGCCTGGAGTTCCTTGTTTTTACAACGCTTCCTGCAAATTTTTGGGCACATCGTCCGCAGTCAGTTCGAACCAGAACACACTGCCTTCACCGACCGTACTTTCCACGCCGATTTCGCCTCCCATCAGCTCAATCAATTGCTTGGTCACGACGAGGCCGATGCCCGTACCCTCAACTGAACCGTCCTCCTGGCCAAGTCGATTGAATTGCTGGAAAAGCTGCGTCAGCTTTTCGGGTGGCAATCCGGCGCCGGTATCCGTAACACTGATACGGATACGGTGCGGCGCAGTCGCATTACACTTTACTTCAACCGTTCCACCCTCGCGATTATATTTGATTGCATTGGACAGAAGGTTAATCAGCACCTGCTTCACCCGCGTTCGATCCGCTCTCACAAAGAAATGCATATCCGCCGGCGGAAATATCAGTTGGATATTGCGCTCCTGCGCCTGCGGTTCCACCATAGTCCGGCATTCGACCATGACCTCCCCCATACACATGGGTTCTTGGGAAACCACAAGTTTGCCCGATTCAATCGTGGCCAGATCGAGGATTTTATTGATCAGCTCCAGCAAGTACCATCCCGCGGCATTGATCTCCTTGAGCATGGTCATCTGGGTGAACGTTGGCGGTGGCGAACTGGATTCCATCAATTGCGCAAAGCCGAGCATGACATTGAGCGGAGATCGCAACTCATGGCTCATGCTGGAGAGGAAGTCCGATTTGGCGAGATTGGCTTTTTCCGCATCAGTCTTGGCTTTGGTCAGTTCCGTTTCAATCAGCTTCCGTTGGGTAATATCACGGCGTAATTCTTCGTTAAGCCTTGCCAATTCATCTGTCCGCTTCGCCACCAATTCTTCGAGACGATAACGATGTTGCCGCAGTTCAGCTTCCGCCAGTTTGCTCTCTGTAATATCGACCAGAATACCCTGGAGGAATAACGAACGTCCCGACTCATCCCGAACCACGCTCGCTTCATCGCGAAACCATAAAACTGATCCATCACGGGAAAGCAGGCGGTATTCGCAGCGCAAGGGCGCGCCGGTAGCGCGACTTCTTGCGCGTTCGTCGAGCATATGCCGCCGATCTTCCGCGTAAGTTCGGGCAAGAAGTATGTCCGGATCGTTCAACCATTCGTCCGAAGGAAATCCCAGTGTTTTAATCCGGGAGCTGACGTAGAGAAAGCGATTAGTGCCATCCAACGTAGCGATATATACGATTGCCGGAATTGTCTCCACCAGCGAACGATGTTTGGCTTCGGCCTGGGCCAACTTGTCTTCCGCCAGCTTCTTTTCCATCCTCATCCGCCGCTCGCTCAGTACGCGTTGGATGATGGCAGGCAGCAATTCCAGGTACTGGTGCTCCATATCCTTGATGAGATAATCCCTGGCGCCACGTTTCATGGCCTCGACCGCGATAGCGGCATTGTCCGTGCCGGTAAGCATCATGACGGGGATGGCAACGTCGCCCGCCTCGTCGGTCAGGGCAGCCAGAAATTCCAAACCATTCAGGTCCGGCAAGTGGTAGTCGAGCAAAACGCAATCCGGCTTTTGCTCATGGGCAAGCTGGAGCCCCTCGTGACCTGATTCGGCTTCGGAAAGCACGAAATCATAGTCCGGGTTTCGCGCAAGGGCGCGGCGACAGGCCATGCGATCCACGGCGTCGTCTTCGACGAGGAGTACGCGAATCAGCGGTTTGATCATAGAATAATCAGCTGATGGTGAAAATCTGGAAGTCTCTCACCGAAGTTCTTATCATGGCATCTCGCTTATGGTCCAGTAGGCATCGATCGAACGCATGACTTCGACGAATTGCCGATAATCGACCGGCTTGGCCATATAGCCTGCCACCCCCATGTTGAAGCTGTTCACTTTATCCTGTTGTTCCTCCGATGTAGTCAATACCACTACCGGAATACGCCTTAAATAGTCATCACCTTTCACCACGTGCAGAAACTCAATCCCGTTCATGATAGGCATGTTCAGGTCAAGCAAGATGATGCATGGTTTTTCGCTTTCCGGATCTCGAAGATAGCTTACCGCTTCCTCCCCGTTCTCCACATGTACGAGCCGATTCGTTACGTGGATTTCCTTGAGCGCGCGTATAACCGTCATGGTATCCACTTGATCGTCTTCCACCAGGAGAATGGGTTTGTTAGTTACTTTCACGCTGCAGTTCCTTTAGTTGAGTTATCAATTGATGAAGTTTGGGGTAAGGTGAAGAAAAATGTGCTGCCCTTACCCATTGTGGACTCTACCCAGACGCTACCGCCATACATTTCCACAATTTTTTTCACCAGAGCCAAGCCGACGCCGGTGCTTTCTATACGATCCCGAGGTGCGAGCGTCTGGAATAGTTGAAAGATCCTTTCGAAATGGCGTGATTCGATACCAGGGCCGTTGTCGACGACGCTGAACTTCCACTGCTCTCCTTCAGCAATACAAGTGATGCGAATCTCGCCCCGGGGCTTATCCATGTATTTAATGGCGTTTGAAATCAGGTTTTGAAGTATTTGCTGTATACGGGTCGGCTCTATGACTACGGTGGGTAAGTGATTTTCCACGGTAATATTGATATTCGGCGGGGGGGCAAGAAGCTCAATCACATCTTCCACTACCTCACCGACATCCACTGCGACCGGTGTCTCTCTTACCCGGCCTACGCGAGAATATTGCAAAATGCCATCGATCAAGTTTCCCATGCGGTGTACTCTGCTGACAAGAAGGCGCATATGCTCCCTGCCTTCGTCATCGAATTTGTCCACATAATCGGTGGAAAGCCAATCCGCCAATGCGCCGATGGCCCGCAGCGGCGCCTTTAGATCGTGAGAGACTACGTAGGCGAAGCTTTTCAGTTCTTCATTGGCGCTTTCCAGGTCGGCCATTAAACTGGCTTTTTGCTCCTCTACGAGCTTGCGCTCGCTAATGTCGCGCAAAATAACCACGAACATCCGGCGCTCCCCGCCATGCATCTCGACTACGGCAATGTCCAATGGGAACGTTGCGCCATTCCTGCGCAGCCCTGCCACTTCAGTAGTCACACCAAGCGCTCTGGAGCCTGTTTTCAAGTAATTTTCAAGATAATCGATATGCCTACCTTGACTCTGATCCTGTTGCGGGAATAGCAGCTCGATATTTTGCCCGATAATCTCGCTCTCCGGGTAACCAAAAATCCTCTCGGCAGCGGGATTGAAGGTTCTGATCACGCCCTGTTCATCAACCGATGTAACGCCGACGATCAGGTTGTTCAGTAAGGCGCGGGTATGGGCTTCGCTGTCGCGAACCTGACCGATGGTATCTACCAGGCTGTCCCGCATCTCCTTCAGCGCCTGCATGAGCTGACCGATTTCATCTTTCGACCGGACCTGGATTTCCTGTCTTAAATTGCCCGCGGCAACACTCCGCGCAATGCTTACTACATCTTCCAGCGGCCGGAAAATGGCGCGGATGAAAACGAGGCTGAACAATGCAGCCAGCACCAGAGCAAGGACGATCGACGCAATGAGGATATTGCGAACGGTCTCGTAGCGTTTTTGTTCCTGCGTGTATTTTATTTTGGTCTCATCAACTTGCAGCAAGACGAGTGCGTCAATTGATTCGCCAACAGGTGGATAGAGGGGACGAATTTTTTCGACCAGAATCCGGTTCGCTTCGCCGATTTTATTTGCACGTAAAGCGGCTACTGCCGGCAAGATGCCTTCGAAGACATATTTCTTGTGGTCTAAAGCGAATTTATTGGCCAGCTTACTTTCCATCGGGGTCAAGTTTGTCGCAATGTAAGCCTCCCAGGTTCTGGTAATCGTTCCAATATTTTTCTCGACCATCGCCGTCTTGGTCTCGATGATCTCGGGCGTCGGCATGACCAGAGCCGACGTGATGGCGAGCCGATTGTGCAGCAGAAGCGACTCGATATGCGTCACCTGGCTCAGCGGGATGGCCCTGTCATGATAAACGGTTTTCAGGCCGTCTATCGCGCTGCTCATACCAAACAAGCCCACTACTTGAATTCCTAATACAAAGATCAGCAGGAAGGAAAGAATGAAGATCAAGCGCGATTTGATGGTCAGATTCTTAAACATGTCGACCCGGATTACTCAAAATGGAAAACATCTTAGCTTTCGTCTTTTACCAAAGACTTTGGTCTTGTACCGAAGCCTTTGATATTACCTGTATGAGCCGAAAGTGAAAAATATCTTTTAATTTAATTTAACAAATGCCTCGTTGTTCAGTGATAACGACAGGCCGAGTGAGCCAAAAAATTATTATTTTGATAAAAAAGCAGACTAAAAAGCAGACTAGCCTCCAAATCTCTGACATCGTTTAAACAGCCCATTAATCGGCGTTGCATCGACTCAAGCTGTAGCGGCTCATCAACGCCACTCCCACCACATGGCCTATTGAACGACGATGGCCGATATGTACAATTCCATTAGCTCTTCGCACTTCGATACACGGTCATTCACACACGTTCGCTCTCGCTATTGCGGTATCCATAACGCTTCGCAGTCCAATCGTCTTGATCTTGAAGGAGATAACAATCATGAAACTCAAAATCTTATTTGCAGGAGGTCTTTTGGCCGCGGCAGTAGCCGTTCCCGCTGCCGCCGACCAAGTATTTTACCAAGCCAGGCTTGATGGCCCCAGCGAGGCTCCGCCTAATGCTTCTCCCGGTACCGGTATGGCAATGGTCAGCATAGACACCGATCTTCGCACAATGCACATTCATGAAAGCTTTAGCGGACTCATAGCGGATACCACAGTTTCACATATCCATTGCTGCACCACTGCGCCAAACAGCGGCACCGCAGGTGTGGCAACCGCAATCCCCACATTTCCAGATTTTCCGTCTGGCGTAAGGGAGGGCGTCTATGACCATACCTTTGATATGAAGGATGCATCGAATTATAACCCTGCTTTCGTCGCAGCCAATGGAAATAACGTTGATGGTGCATTCAGTGCGCTGCTGACAGGGCTGAATACCGGCGGCGCCTATTCAAATATCCATAGCACCATGTTTCCAATGGGCGAGATACGCGGTTTCCTTGCACCCGTACCCGAACCCGAGACCTATGCGATGCTACTTGCCGGTCTTGCCATAATAGCTGCGGTCGCACGCCGCCGTCGTGCTTGACCGGAACTTATACTGAAGCAGATATGAACAGGGGGCCTTCGTGCCCCTTGTTTGTTGTACTATCGAGCGTGACTCCATGCCCGTCTACGATATTGGTCCTCGCCAGGTGGCGTTGTGCTTTTTTTGAACAGCGCTGAGCACTGGCTTTACGCCATTATCTCGTTGCATCACCTCGATTGCCGAAGCCGCTTTGTTAAACCACATACCCATACCGATTCTGTGGTGTACCTTGGGCCACTATCCAATATTGCTGAGTTCCGTAAAATCCTTGGGGCAGCAGAAGCGTACAATGCGATAAAACGGAGAACAGAAGTAAACAGAGAATCCCGACTCGTACGCTAATATCAAACATTGAGCGCCCGCTTCGAGAAGAATAAACCACCCATTCCGCACTTGGATGGGCGCACCTATTTCACCCCATCCTCGCTAGATAATGCTTTCAATTTTGGCTCTAACCATCAAGAAAACCATCACACTATTCGTGTTGATGGGACCTGTTTCCATGATCCCGGTTTTTCTCGCCGCTACGGAGGGTTTTGATCCACGCAGCAAGGGCCGCTTTGCCAGGACTATCGGGTTGAGCGTCACGGTGGCGTTGCTGGTGGCAACATTTCTGGGGATGCCTATTTTAGGATTGCTCGGCGTATCGCTGGGGGCCATGCAGGTTGGCGGCGGAGTTATTGTCTTGTTGCTGGCAATAGCAATGGTTCTCGGGAAGGAATCAACCTTCAAGGGATCGCCCAGTATTGCTAATGAAGATGGGGTTCGGGAAGCCGCAATCGTTCCTCTGGCTGTGCCACTGCTAGCCGGTCCGGCTGCATTCAGCTATGTCATGGGAAACAGTGCATGGCATACCTCTGCCGATCTGATTCATGTGGTGGTGCCTATTCTTATCGTAGGTATCGTGTGCTGGATAACTTTTTATATGGCTTGTCAGGCGGAAAAGAAGATTCGTCAATCCACTTTGGATGTAATACAGCGCGTCGGAGGATTCATCCTTGCGGCGATGGCCATAGAGATGATGGCCACCGGATTACGTGGACTGTTTCCGATGCTTGCTCCAGCGTAGTGTCAAAACTCTTATTGGATAAGATTGGATGAGCTGGGAGTGTCGAGGGCGTATAAAACCTCGAATGCTGCGTACCATGACTGCATCTTCTTTGAAACTGCCGGTTATCGCCGTGCTGATTTTGGTGCTGTCCACGTTTGCGGGATGCAGCGTAGTCCGTTTTGGTTATAACCAGGCAAATCATTTGACTTACTGGTGGCTTGACCGGTTTGTCGATTTCAACGATGTGCAGAAACCGCGAGCCCGTGAAGCACTCGCGAAATGGTTTGCCTGGCATCGGCGTGCGCACTTGCCTGGGTACGCCAATTTACTTGCAAACTCGCAGAATCTCGTACTGGAAGATATTACAGCCGAGCGTACATGTGGTTTGTGGACTGACTTGCGCGGGTTTATGGACAGCGCATTGGATCGCGCCCTGCCAATGACGGCTGAAATAATGTTAACGCTGACGCCACAGCAGATACAGAATATAGAGCTGCGATACACCGAAATTAATGAGGAGTTTCGCGACGAACACCTTCAGGGCGACGCGTCGCGGCGTCTCAAGAAATCAATCAAGCGCACAGCTGAGCGAGCTGAATTCTTCTACGGTAACCTCGACAACGCGCAACAAGAGCTTATTACGCGGTGGGTGACACTCTCACCCTATGAAGTCAATATCTGGAATACCGAGCGCCATCGGCGCCAGCAGGATCTTGTGCACCTACTACGGCGGTTGAACGCGGATAAGTCGAGCCAGGATAAGGCACAAATGGCGCTTCGGGCTTATATGGAACGTATTTATAGCTCGCCGAGTGATGACTACAGGAAGTACGCAGAACAAGTGTGGGTTTATAACTGCGCCTTTGTGGCAAATCTCCATAACGCGACGACCGCAGCGCAGCGAAAACATGCCATGAAGAAACTCAAAGATTGGGAGTCCGAGATTCGCGTGCTTGTATCGTCCGCAGAAACAGTCGGGCTTGGCCCATCCTTTCCATGAAGTCATAAAGTTTTGCCGGGTTGGATCTTCACCTCCGTAAAATGTAAATATCTCTAACTCACGAATTAATTTGTTTACGACCCAAGCGAAATGACGCTGGCTTGCTTCCCCAGGGTCTTTAGCAGCAATTTGTAGGTATCCAGATCGAACTTCATGGCGGAGCGGACCTTCAGCATCTCATCAAGATCGCTTTCATTGTCCACTGTTCCCAGGTGGCACCAGTAGTTAAAGACATGCAGTTGTGCGCGTCCGGACGATTTGCAGTATTCACGAATACCGATCTGTCCCGGATAAGGCCATGACTTGAGCCTGAGCGGAATCAACGCCTGTTTCAGCCGCAGAAAATGCAGCTCAGGCGCTTCTCTGCCGGCACATACCCCGTTGCAGCGGTTGAGCTGATGGGAAAAACAGGCCCCATGCCCTTTTTCCAGGCCCACGAGCCGGGGACATAGTCTGTTTTCCCGGATAATTTCGCGCAGCGCATCGATCGCTTTCGTTTTCGAGCGGAACAGTCCATACAAATGTTCGAACACTTCTGGGCGGATGTCCTCCTCCGTTACGATATTGACCAGCGGGATCTTGCCCGGCCCATCGGCCACCGCCAGGGAAAAGAGCGTGCAGGAACGTCGCAGCCGTTTGTTGTGTACCGGCTGGTGTTCCTTGATCAATCTTGATTCCAGGAGAAGGGCCCCCAGCTCTCCGGCTGTTTCCGTCCATTCGACCCGCTCGACCTCCTGAGCAATGCGCATATCGCTGGAAGAGGCATGATCATTGCTGAAATGGGACATCACCCGGGATCTTAGCGTAACGCTCTTGCCGATATAGAGCGGAAGGTCATTTTTGCCGTAGAAGAAATAGACGCCGGGGCTGTCGGGAATACAGTCAATCATCGCCGCATCCAGTCTTGCGGGTAGACTGGGATCTTTCAGCAGCGCACTGGCCGCATCAAGCAACTGCCTTGAACCCAGTTCGCGCCGGGCTACCTCCAAATAGGCCACCACCAGTTCCACATCACCCATCGCCCGGTGGCGCACATCGGTATGGAGCCCATGACGCTGTACGATGGCATCCAGCCCGTGACCCTTGTGTTGGGGATAGAGCTTGCGCGAGAGCCGGACGGTGCATAGCACCCGATGCTGGAGCAGGGCGCCTATGCGGCGGTATTCGTTCTTGAGGAAACCATAGTCGAAGCGGACGTTATGCGCGGCCAGTACCGCCCCCTCAAGAAAACTGTAGAGTTTGTGCGCGACTTCTTCAAATGACGGTGCATCCTGCACCATTCCATTGCTGATGCCGGTCAGGCGAGTGATGAAAGGTGAAATGGGCATGCCTGGATTGACCAGCGTTTCCCAGCGGTCGCTTTCCATTCCCTCTTCGAAGCGAATGAGCGCAATTTCGATAATGCGGTCATGCAGGGGCGTGGTGCCCGTGGTTTCCAGGTCAAGAATGACGTAGGGGAAAGGAAGCACCGCTAATAATACCCAGGTGCAGGGGCGGCCGAGGAAGAGAAGCGATTCATTTTATCCACCATTGACTGCTGCTTTAAGCGCGGCGCCCGGCTTGAATGCCGGCACTTTTGCTGCGGTAATCTTCAGTTCTTCGCCGGTCTTTGGATTGCGGCAGATGCGCGCAGCGCGGCTGCGCACTTCGAAGGTGCCGAATCCCAGCAGCGAGAGGGAATCGCCCTTTTGAAGAACCTCGGCAATGATATCGGTAAACACCGCCACGGCACGGGCCGTATCGACCTTGCTTGCACCAGCAGGTTCGAACCGTTTCCATCGCGCAACTTGCGGCTTGTCCCCTGGTTTCGCGTTGCGGATTTCAATATACTTGCTTCCACTGACTTCCGGGTAAACATGGGTGAAAATACGGGTAAATAATTTACCTGGAGGGTATTTTACCCGTCATGGTCTCTGAGCTCTTATCCGCTATAGACGCTCTCGGACATATTTCATCCAATATACTTGTTTTAAATGATTATTTGTATTGATGTGCCCTTGGCACTATTACCGGGGGCACATCAAATTAGCGCTAGAAAGAAAGATGTTCATCCCCACTTGTCCTAATTCAACACATCATAAAATAGGTTATCAAGGGTGAAAATTGTCTTATTTTTTTCTTTTTTGCCCCTTCAGGGTCCATAAGATTAAGTCGCCAGTAGCAAGGCCTTTCTGATTTGAGGTCACTCGAGTTCCGGACAGTTCCCTGATGGAACGGGGATGAAGGACCTCCTTTAGGTAGAGATTTAGGTAGAGATGATCTCAGCCGCGCCGGAGACATCTACCTACTTCACATTAAAGTCTGACTAAATCTAGATCAGGAGGTAAAATTGATTTATATTGGGATTCCAGCTCTTTTTATAAAAGAGCTGGTAGTGCAAGAGATTCTATCGGAAAATTATTAGGTGAAGCGCTCACAGCGCAACTTAGGAGGTAATATGGAAGAGCCATTCTTGTATAAAGGAGACGAACCAATTTTGTGGTCCCCATCCCAAGTAGTTGAATTTGTCGGTTTGTTGAACAAATTAGGTTATACGCAGCGTTTTATCGAAGAATCTAAGGGGTTCTCGATTTCTGTTCCGAAGGATTTTATCAATTTCTCAAAGCAGTTTTTATTCAGAAATAAAGCATATGAAAAATCCGAGGAGGCGCGCGATGTCATCAAGTCGGCGCATTGTCCAAAGCGCCCCGATCCTCCCTTCCCGGAATAAGCTTTGGTGAGCTGTTACATCTAAGTGTTTCCGAAGAGAATGGAGCCATGAAAAATCAAACAAGTTTTCGCTCGAGGTTCATGAGCGTGCGGTACACATGGCGCTCGAACACTGCGGCGAGTACTTAGAGTGAGAACTGATATTTAATGTGTCTAGGGCCTGTTAACTCTAATAGCCATATTGCATGTATTTAGGTATACTTGCGGGCATGGAAATCACTCAAGCCCAGTACGAGCGAATCGTACACTGCCTGCCGCTTCAGCGGGGCAATG
>NZ_FMUF01000014.1:0-85326 GCF_900100985.1 Nitrosospira sp. Nsp1 | reverse complement strand
GCTCCAGCCGCATCCGGAAAAGATCATCACAACCACTGCGTTCTTGCTTCTTTGGTTTCATCTCAATTCACCAGAAATGAGGGGGTAACAACCCTGATTCTGGCAAATTCCACGCTTTTTGAATACCCCAAACGTCAATATTTGTGCGGGTTTGGAGGGTATTTCAGGGGCGACTAACTGGATATGCCAGAGGATGAGCTTACCGGCGCAACAACACGTCACAAGTGACGGGCTGAATACCGGAAAAACAATACCATTCCTGTCCAGGCACAAGCCGCCAGCTTCGAGCAACGTGTTATGGAAATATCGCTTCTTTCTCTTGGTATGGTTTCAGGTTTCAGAGAGCGCTTCGGAGACAGGTCCAATATCGGAGTCCTCGACGCCAAAAGCCCCGAGCGCCACGACCCCCACGAGCCGTTGATCGTCATCCACAACCGGCAAGCGTCGAATCTGATGCTCTCTCATGATTTGGGCTGCATTACCTACTGAATCGTCCTGATGCGCCCAGACGGGCTCACTGGACATGACGTCTCGAACTTTAAAGCTCGAACCTTGGCCTTCGGCGACAGCACGAATTATGATGTCGCGGTCGGTTATCACACCAAGCAATTGATCTTCTTCTCCTACCGGCATCAGGCCGAAATCTCCATCGCGCATCTCTTGCGCTGCTTCCTCGATAGTTGCGTCCGGGCTGATGGTGTGCACATCCGGAATCATCACATCGCCAACTGTTCGCATGTCAATCTCCTCCCCTTGGAGTTAATGGCTATCCCCTGGATATTCTCCCTGAAGCCGATTGCATGAACCGTTATAGCTTTTTAACTGCTTAGGCGGCCCCACAATGCATCGGAGCAGAACTCCGCTTTGTATTGTTGAGATAATGAGGATACATTCTTACGCACGGATGCTCCAAAAGCTTGTTGCTGCCACGACGCCATATTCCGGCACTTCCTACCCTTGACAGCTTTCTTCTGCCAAAGTTGATTACCCGCGACAAAATATTATTGCCGCCGGTCACCTGCTTCCGTTCGTTGCCGCCGTCCCTGATTTCCGCTGTACCAATAAAATACAAGCGAAGCTAGTGCCAAACCGCACTACAGGAATATTCTGGGGAAGAGGGGAGGATGGAGATACTCACCCTCCCCTCTTCCCGGGCCTCTTTTACAGCCCAGCCTGATCACTATTTGTTTTTATGGCTTTGGCTACCCGCTTTGACATGCTGCTCGTGGGTGCCGCCGCGACTAGGGGAGCTACTACCGTCGTCACTTTTTTGGCTTTGGCTACCAGCCTTGGGAGGCTGTTCGGAACTGCCACCACGACCGGAGTCGGACGAATGGGATTTATCACCACCCTTATCGGAATTTTTATGACTTTGGCTACCTGCTTTAACGTGCTGCTCGTGAGTGCCGCCATGGCTGTGCTCACCCCCTTTATGACCCGCCTCGCGAGCTTCCTCGGAATCGAACTCATGCGCGGTCCCTTTCTCATGAGCGGCCTTTCCGCCCTTGCTGGCAATTTCCTTTTGTTTATCTTTATCCATCGAGGCAAAGCCGCGATTGCTGTGGCCGTCATTTTGGCCGCCATCTTTTCTGTTATCTGCGCTCATCTTTATCTCCAATTTAGTAGGTGTTTCCTTAACGCTGTATGAAAAAATTCTCAACAGCGGGCTGGGTCCATCTCTCACGAGACCAGAGATATTGAATTCAGCGTAATATTGAAAATCAACCGCTTCCGTGCGGCAGCACACACACCCCCGAAGCAACACTCCTTGATATTGCAAACGTTTGCGGTTTTAAACCGACATTGACGGCCGGCCGAATGACGGTTAACTCATGCTGAACCACTTGCCATCGTTGCATTAGTCCTGTGCGTTGCGTAGTATTCATTTCAAGCGTCGGCGAGATCCTTGGAAACTTCGCTCTGCCAGTAATGGCCGCTCTTCTCTATCCCATTCGCCGGTTAATTCCCTCAGGCGGCGAGTTTTGCAAGAAGCTCTACAGGAAGAGGAATATGAGCAAAATTTGGTTTGTAAAACGGGAAAAATGCCCAGCATGCACTTCAGGTAACTTCAGAACAATATACCAATGCCAATATGACAGATCTCCAATAGTAGATTATTTGGTATCCTCGCCCGGTTGTATCACCGGGCGCTACCGCCTATGGCCTGAAACGCCAGCCCAGCCTGAGGCTGTTTCAATCCTCGCCCGGTTGTATCACCGGGCGCTACATACAGCGACAAAGGCCACCGATCTGTTCGGGGCTGGGTTTCAATCCTCGCCCGGTTGTATCACCGGGCGCTACGCCGTAGCTCAACCCTGCGCGCTTCGATGATGTGGTGTTTCAATCCTCGCCCGGTTGTATCACCGGGCGCTACCGGTGACAAAGACGCCTTTCTTGATCTCGCCGAAGTTTCAATCCTCGCCCGGTTGTATCACCGGGCGCTACGCGAAACTCAAGCAATGAGCATCCCGGACATGCAATCGTTTCAATCCTCGCCCGGTTGTATCACCGGGCGCTACGAGGACGGAACATGGCACCGCCCTTTCACGACGCTGGTTTCAATCCTCGCCCGGTTGTATCACCGGGCGCTACCACGTCGAAGCTGCGGCAGATCCTCGAATACGTGTGGTTTCAATCCTCGCCCGGTTGTATCACCGGGCGCTACCAGCAACCAGAGCCACGGGGTCGTTCTGTCCAATCGTTTCAATCCTCGCCCGGTTGTATCACCGGGCGCTACAGATCGACAGGCGGCAACTGGATACCCATCGCCATTGTTTCAATCCTCGCCCGGTTGTATCACCGGGCGCTACGTTACAGGCGCACCGCCCTGCTGCTGAAATTGCCGTTTCAATCCTCGCCCGGTTGTATCACCGGGCGCTACGTAAAGGCGCCAAGGTCTTTATCCGGGGTCATATTGTTTCAATCCTCGCCCGGTTGTATCACCGGGCGCTACCGATTTACCAAAAACAGGAGCGGTCGAAGAGGGCGAGTTTCAATCCTCGCCCGGTTGTATCACCGGGCGCTACCAAGCAATAAACCCATTTCTGGGGGAATATCAGGTTTCAATCCTCGCCCGGTTGTATCACCGGGCGCTACAATGATAAGTATCGGAGGGGCGCGCCCATTTAAAAGTTTCAATCCTCGCCCGGTTGTATCACCGGGCGCTACGGCAGGCGTGGACGTGCGGGTTAATATTTCTGGCGTGTTTCAATCCTCGCCCGGTTGTATCACCGGGCGCTACTGCGCTCATTGCCGCTATGCGTTGTTACGTGGCGATGTTTCAATCCTCGCCCGGTTGTATCACCGGGCGCTACGGATTGGCTCTTCCATACCTCCATACCTTCCATACTGTTTCAATCCTCGCCCGGTTGTATCACCGGGCGCTACAGCTGTTTGAACTTCAGCGTGATGGTCGAATTGGCGGTTTCAATCCTCGCCCGGTTGTATCACCGGGCGCTACGCTGTTATCGGGCAGACTCAGAAGCGACCTAAAAAGTTTCAATCCTCGCCCGGTTGTATCACCGGGCGCTACGCCCGGTTATTAATCCTGGGGAAGGTCTCTGCATAAGTTTCAATCCTCGCCCGGTTGTATCACCGGGCGCTACCCAAGAGGTCATCATCCTCATTTGGCTTCTTTTTGGTTTCAATCCTCGCCCGGTTGTATCACCGGGCGCTACTTGCTGTACTCGTTGACCGGAACTTCTTTCTTATCATGTTTCAATCCTCGCCCGGTTGTATCACCGGGCGCTACATGGCCTCCAGCATGGACTTGGTAACCTCATGCATGTTGTTTCAATCCTCGCCCGGTTGTATCACCGGGCGCTACCCTAAGGGAAGCACAAGCCTTTCGGAGAAGATATTTTGTTTCAATCCTCGCCCGGTTGTATCACCGGGCGCTACTTACCGACTGACCGGCAAAATTCAGGGTCACATCGGTTTCAATCCTCGCCCGGTTGTATCACCGGGCGCTACTCCGACATCACTTTTAAATCTTTATCATCAACGTTGTTTCAATCCTCGCCCGGTTGTATCACCGGGCGCTACCATAGCCATGGCCTTTAGATCACCTGATCCAAAACCCTGTTTCAATCCTCGCCCGGTTGTATCACCGGGCGCTACTGGCGGATACGGGGTATTTCAAGGCCCTGTTCTCAGGTTTCAATCCTCGCCCGGTTGTATCACCGGGCGCTACCTGCATAAACCGGATTATGGTCCCGATCTGGAAGTAGGTTTCAATCCTCGCCCGGTTGTATCACCGGGCGCTACGAACAATGCGGGCGGCGTTACGGTCCCGTTCGCTATCGTTTCAATCCTCGCCCGGTTGTATCACCGGGCGCTACTGTTGGGGGCGTAATGATGGGAAAACCTGTAACGGATGTTTCAATCCTCGCCCGGTTGTATCACCGGGCGCTACATTCGGAGATGAGTGTTCTGGGATGTGCGGAAATTGTTTCAATCCTCGCCCGGTTGTATCACCGGGCGCTACCTCTTTCCACCGATCCTCTGACGGCGGCATGCGGTGTTTCAATCCTCGCCCGGTTGTATCACCGGGCGCTACCTGCGCCGCGCTCTTCCACCGCCGTGATTCCTGTTCTGTTTCAATCCTCGCCCGGTTGTATCACCGGGCGCTACGCTATTTCACGGCGATGGTCGATATCGCTGGCAATGTTTCAATCCTCGCCCGGTTGTATCACCGGGCGCTACCGCGGGGATACGGTTTGGTGTTGAGCCGGTCATTTGTTTCAATCCTCGCCCGGTTGTATCACCGGGCGCTACCCTCGTTTATGGTGACGACCTCTTTCCGGACATAATGTTTCAATCCTCGCCCGGTTGTATCACCGGGCGCTACCTGGAAAAGATGTGCGCGATTCCGATTCTCCGCTTGTTTCAATCCTCGCCCGGTTGTATCACCGGGCGCTACTTCTTTGATGGGCACCGTCAACAACATCCCCGCTCTGTTTCAATCCTCGCCCGGTTGTATCACCGGGCGCTACTCCGAGGCTATGGGCCGGAAGAGTGCCGTTACGACGTTTCAATCCTCGCCCGGTTGTATCACCGGGCGCTACCCCGGCGAAGCCGCTACCGCGTGGATCAGCTACTGTTTCAATCCTCGCCCGGTTGTATCACCGGGCGCTACCATCGAGCAAGTGGTAGAGGGGTGGATTGAAGAAGTTTCAATCCTCGCCCGGTTGTATCACCGGGCGCTACGGGCTGATAGAACCGCTGAGGTGAAGGGCTTGTCAAAGTTTCAATCCTCGCCCGGTTGTATCACCGGGCGCTACCCACACCAGGGAGATTGGCTAATGCCCCATAGATCGTTTCAATCCTCGCCCGGTTGTATCACCGGGCGCTACGTAGCCACACCCACCAAGATCGGATCGCCTAACAGTTTCAATCCTCGCCCGGTTGTATCACCGGGCGCTACGAACGGCTGATGGACATCAGGCTCGGTAATAATCTCGTTTCAATCCTCGCCCGGTTGTATCACCGGGCGCTACTATTCCTGTGGTCCGGTCATACTTGCTTAAATTCAGTTTCAATCCTCGCCCGGTTGTATCACCGGGCGCTACCCTTCGATAGCTGCTGCCAGTTTCAGGGTAGGCAATGTTTCAATCCTCGCCCGGTTGTATCACCGGGCGCTACCAGAAACCCAACGCCTAGCGGTTGTGGCCAAGAAAGTTTCAATCCTCGCCCGGTTGTATCACCGGGCGCTACCCCAGAATCCCGAACCGATAATCAGAGCATCCTATGTTTCAATCCTCGCCCGGTTGTATCACCGGGCGCTACCTTTAGCCGAGATGCTGAGGCTACCTCCCAAGCCGTAGTTTCAATCCTCGCCCGGTTGTATCACCGGGCGCTACCAGCCTTGACGAAGATGTAGCCGGTCTTCATGACAGGTTTCAATCCTCGCCCGGTTGTATCACCGGGCGCTACTGACGATGGAGCCCCTAATGGTGGATTCGAAGGAAGTTTCAATCCTCGCCCGGTTGTATCACCGGGCGCTACGCTATGATGGATCAGCCACACCTGCAAGTTCTCATTTTGAGTTTCAATCCTCGCCCGGTTGTATCACCGGGCGCTACGGCTGGTAATGTCGTCAACCAAGGCTCCAGAGTCTGTTTCAATCCTCGCCCGGTTGTATCACCGGGCGCTACCCATTCATAAGCCGAAGCCCGGCAGCAATCAAAAAGTTTCAATCCTCGCCCGGTTGTATCACCGGGCGCTACTATGCAACGCCGGAAGCCGACGACCCGACATAATTGGTTTCAATCCTCGCCCGGTTGTATCACCGGGCGCTACCTCTATGCGTACAGCATAGACAAGCAAGGGGATAAGTTTCAATCCTCGCCCGGTTGTATCACCGGGCGCTACATCCTGGAAGCGTCGGGATCGCAAATTGAGATGATGTTTCAATCCTCGCCCGGTTGTATCACCGGGCGCTACGGTCACCGCCATTGCAGGCTTGGACAAGTCGAAATCGTTTCAATCCTCGCCCGGTTGTATCACCGGGCGCTACCGTGCTGGCCTACAACGAGTTTGCTTATGAGGTTGTGTTTCAATCCTCGCCCGGTTGTATCACCGGGCGCTACGATCAAGAATAGATTTCCAATCTTACTCAAGCATGTTTCAATCCTCGCCCGGTTGTATCACCGGGCGCTACCCCGGTTATCCAAATTCAACCCAAGGAGCAAACAAGTTTCAATCCTCGCCCGGTTGTATCACCGGGCGCTACATGAGCCTAGCAGAGCAAATCCGTGCATCGCGGAGTTTCAATCCTCGCCCGGTTGTATCACCGGGCGCTACAAGGAGCGGCCCGCCAGATTTAAGCCTGCCGAGCCGTTTCAATCCTCGCCCGGTTGTATCACCGGGCGCTACCGTACCGATCGGCAAGCTCCGCGAGATGGCCCAGGTTTCAATCCTCGCCCGGTTGTATCACCGGGCGCTACCTCTTGCCACTTGGTGAGCAAGACGCAGCCATCCTAGAATGTTTCAATCCTCGCCCGGTTGTATCACCGGGCGCTACCGGAAGATGAAGTATGCCAACTTAGGTGGAAGTGGGTTTCAATCCTCGCCCGGTTGTATCACCGGGCGCTACGTCCGGTAAGCGTTGATACCTTGATCTTGCTCATGTTTCAATCCTCGCCCGGTTGTATCACCGGGCGCTACGCTCGATCTTGGCGATCCGCTGCGCCATGGATCCGGTTTCAATCCTCGCCCGGTTGTATCACCGGGCGCTACCTCCTGCAATATCCATGCCGTACCCGCCGGCAAGATCGTTTCAATCCTCGCCCGGTTGTATCACCGGGCGCTACGGATGGCGCTCTTCAAGGTCAATACCGGCACTCGGGTTTCAATCCTCGCCCGGTTGTATCACCGGGCGCTACCAGTTGCGGCTGGCCGTCCAGACGGAACACCAACTTGTTTCAATCCTCGCCCGGTTGTATCACCGGGCGCTACCCGCATCACGTCTTGACAGAAGTGGCCGAGGTTCTTGTTTCAATCCTCGCCCGGTTGTATCACCGGGCGCTACGTCTTTAACCGTCCATCCCACGCCAGTGCCCGCAATGTTTCAATCCTCGCCCGGTTGTATCACCGGGCGCTACAGTGCTTCGCGGTAAACCTGCGCAGTAATATGCTTGTTTCAATCCTCGCCCGGTTGTATCACCGGGCGCTACGAAGATGGTTTCCGCGGTGAGTTCCAAGCTGATTGGTTTCAATCCTCGCCCGGTTGTATCACCGGGCGCTACAGTACAGCTATAACCACATAATAAAATGACGAGTTTTGCTACAAATACGCGAACCCCTTGCTCCTAGTCTGAATAAGGGTCTGAAACATGAAATTTCGGCAAAATTAGTCATAGATACCATGCGTCTAGCGGAAGCGCGAACCTACGGCGATTTCACCGTAGCTTGGGGTTCGCGCTCTTCAAATGATCAAAGGTCCCTCAAAATCTACCGCCTTGAAATTTCCATATTCCTTCACATGCAGTTCGACTGGCTCAGTCAAACGGTATATTCGAAGATTGTCCTCTTTCTGTTCGATCTCTGCTAATAGCCTTCGCTCCAGCTCTTCATATTGCATTAGATTAACTCTGCATTCGAACACCGATTTCTGGACGCGCTGCCCCATCCCCTCGCATACTTTAGCTACTCGCCGCAGCCTTCTGCGCCCTTCCCTGGTCTCAGTGGAAACGTCGTAAGTTACTATGATGAGCAAGGCTATCTCGCTAGAAAAGGTAAGTATCCGTCCATCTCGCCTCGTATGGTTCGTGCCATGAAACGCGCTTGAAGCTGCGGCAATAAACCTATTGATATTCTGGCCTGAAGCAGTGGATGGGTAATTTCCTCCTGTTTGCGCTCCTGATATGCGATCACTACGGCCTTCCTTGCATCGCCTTCCAGATATACTGCCCCACCTTCGCGCTCCTTGAGATCGTTTGCTGTAATCTGGCCACGATTGATCAAGGTCAAAGCCAGACGATCCGCCAGAATGGCGCGAAACTCTTCCATCAAATCGAGCGCCAATGCTGCTCTTCCGGGTCGTACAGCATGGAGAAAACCCAATTGGGGATCAAGCCCTACGCTCTCCAAGGCAGAACGGCAATCATTCATCACCATTGAATAAAGAAACGATAACAGCGCATTGAAGCGATCGCGAGGCGGACGGCGAGAACGTCCATTCATTGTAAAAAATTCGCGCACGTTACGCCGTACCAAGCACGACAATGCGGAAAAATAAATCTTTGCAGCATCGCCTTCGATTCCGCGCAACATATCAAGACTGCTGGTTACCGGAATATTGCGAATGGAGCGAGCCAAGGAATCGGCCGCCGCGCTTAGCACTTTCTGGTCTTGTGCTTCGTCCGCTTCACGCGCGCCACGCATCAGCACCTGGCGTGAATTCCGTAGCTTTCCAGCAATTACCGCCTGCGCTGTTGAAAGCGCAAACTGCCCATCGGCAGCCGCGCGATGTTGCGCCTGCCTCAGCATGATATTGCCACTGGTAGCACCTTCCAGCCGCGCCTTGAAGCGTCCGTTATGGTCAAGCAATACTAGACTGATACCGTCATCGGCACAACGATGCATCAAAGCGGGGGAAACCATAATATTGCCGAAGCAGACCACCGAACCAAGATGGTGCAGCGGAACTTGCATTTTCTTTTGACGCTCCACGTCTATGCGCAGCGTGTCATTCTCCAGATGCACGTAGGAATGAGGTGTCATGACATAAAGCGTATTCAGGATTTGTCGCATACGTTTAATCAGGTACAAAAAGAGATGAGCGCAAGGACACTTGCACCGGTTTAGCCATTAACGCTTCTGGCTGGCAAATATCCTTCAATGAGCATTCCTTGCAACGTGCGTCGTTTGCGGGTGGCGGCAGCCTGCCCGAAGCCAGCAGGGCGCGTACCGCTACTGTTATTTCTTCCACCTGATGGCGCAATGCATCTGTTATTGACACTTCTCGTCGGCGGCGGGAAGTGTGGTGATAAATTGCACCACGCGGAACTGGTTTACCCGTCATTTCTTCCAGGCAGATTGCCTGCGCGGCAAGCTGTAAATCGTCATGTACTTTAGCTTTACGTGGGCCATGTTTGGTCTCCACCGGATAGATACTGCCATCATGGCGAAACTCGACGGCATCGCACCGCCCCGTTAACCCAAGACGATCAGACCAGATTGGCAGCGCTCTCTCGACACGCGCGCCCGGCTGTATTTCCCATCCCGGTTCATCAACATGCACGTGAACAGCATCACCACGGGCTGTGTGAACATTACTCGAAAACTGCTGCTCGACGTGGATCAGCGCACACTGGCGTGGGCAGTAGCTGTAATGCTGCAGGGCGGAGATCATGATGGATTCACTGGAATCGTCAACCATTACTAACCTTCAGTGTTTATGTTATGCCATTCTTTTGAGCTTCATTCAAAAACCAACAAGAATTTCATGGGACAAGCCATCAAGCGTATCGAGCTTTATATCGCCATCAGGCTGCACCGTCAGGCTGCGATGTACTTTGGCTGAGGAATATTGACCTGATTTGCAGTTGTGCTTCCACCAAATCACTTTCAGAACTTCCATGCTTCCTGCTGGCCTGGCAGATGACTCATCGTTCTCTAATAACCTTGGTAACAACTGCTTGATGGTTTCGGCATCGGTATCGCTGAACCCTGTTCGTTCAGCTAACTGCGGATTCATGCTGCCATAAAAAACATAAATTCCCTTGTCAACCCGATGTTTCATGCCCATTGTGTCGGAACCACGCTTGCTTCCGTCCCCTTCGCCGCTAACGCTTTTGGTGATCTGCGTGCTGCTGACGTCGATTGGTTCCACGCTGAACGCAGACTGAACAGTGACCGGGCCACGAATGCCAATGGATACGCCACTATCGCCTTCGCTGTCAATTTCCTTTTTGCTTTTCTTGTCAGACCTAAACGCAAAAAGCTGACCAAATGCACGAACGTCGAACCATTGTTCACAAGCCAATTTTGCTGTCTCACTTGAACCGAGTTTTTTTCCAAGCGCAGCATCTGCTCTAGCTTTTAGGCTTCTGGCGCCGTCTATTTTTCGATCATCGGACTGTACAAAGATACTTTGACCACTCTCCAGCAATCGATCTCTGAGCTTACGTTTAATACAAACGTCGGTAATTTCCCCAAAGCCGTCGTAGTCTGTGCGCGGGCGATTTCCGTTAAGTGGATCACCGTTAGGGTTGGCGTGAGTAACGCGCAGGACAACGGCAAAGTCAGTTTTGTTTTGCAATGTATTCATGATGTCTTCCTTAATTAGTTTCAGCAACGGTAGCTTCAATATTCTCGTCTTGCTCCGTTTCAGGCTTGGTTCGGAGCGCCTGTCGTTGGCAGTGATAACCCAGTAAAAACTCCCCGGATAGTTTCCTTTCATCCATGAAATCGTCGCCCTGAAACAAACAGGTGACTTCATCAAGCTGCCTTTCCCTTGCATATAAAAATCCTGGCGCTCTTGAACGGAGGCGTGACTTGTAGGGAATCAATGAAAGCTCAATATTTCGCCATGTCGAGTTCGGGTGATCGGCAAAACGCTGCATGAGTTTTGCCGCCGATGTATCGCGTGACTCTTTTGTCATATCAAGTGCAAATTTCTCAATACTTTCCGCAATTGCCAATAGTCGGCCATACAGGTAATCGCGGCTGGTTCGATTCAGTTCTAATGCCATTTGGTAACCTCTTTCTTTGTGATAACCGCTAAATAAAGCACAGGCAATGCCAAGATATTTTTCCCATTCCCAGTACTCAAGTCCAACTCGATTGCTAGCTCTGCGAACTGTTGATTCCACAAGATCACGGGGAATCTTTTGACTATCAATGATGCATGGCAACAAACGCTCTACCGTTGCCTTGCGGAGATTTTCGTCCAACCGACGAAACGCAGCTTCGGCAATATCCCTGGGAGCTGGTGCGCCAACAAATTTTATGTCCTTGCTATAGTTTTGATGCCAAGCATAATCTCTATGCCATGCCTCAATTCGGTCAAGAAATTCAGTGTGGTCGAGTTCGCGATAGTAGGTCATCGCCATACGACCGGGAGTTGCTGAATCCAGCCCCATCACCATTACCTCGTTGGTAGAACCAAGTTCAGCACGGTACCCTGCAAGCAACATTGCGAGTCGCCGCCCAAAAGCTTGCCCTGCATCACCTTGACGTACTTGCTGCAATTGCCTGGTGTCGGGCCCATCTGTTTCAACACCAAATAGCTCAAAAGAATTATCCGTCGGGGCAGGTATCCTTTTGCCGGATACAGTCCACGCAACAATAGCTTGATCACCATTTCGATAAGCCTGCTTTCGTTTGGAGTCAATCAGCCAGCGTAGCGCGTTATGTGCTTTTTGTGTAACCTCAAAACCTACACCACAGGCTTGATCAGCATCAATAAATCTTCCGCGGAATGTAAAACCGCTAGTGTCATTGGATGAAATAAATTTTGCTTTATCCGCGCCATGTCTGAGCTTGGAAGGATGTTGCTCGGCCAGACTCAGACTGTCGCCCGTGACTAGACACAGACCTTTGTTATCTTTTTGGCTAGTGTAAAAACCAATCCAAGCATCTATCAAACTCTGATCTTTCCATGTCTCCGGCAATGGCTCCCCGGGAGTTTCTACTCGCCAACGAATAACAGCACCGTCGGGGGGGTTGCCATTAGGCATAATGCCGAAAATCGCTGGTGCTTCTTTTTTGTCGCCTGCCCACTCCGCCAGCAATTGTTCATCCTCGTTGATGGGTAAGATTTTTTCTCGCACAAGATCGCCAACCAAATTCCCATCTTGTACATAAGTTTGAATCGCGATTATTTTTGGATGTGCAAAAGATGAATTTGCCCAGGCGGACAAAAGAGATAGGTAAATCTTATGGGGCTCTGCTGGCTCGCCTGCAAACCCCGATGTCACCACACCGCCATACTTAATAAAATCACCCGCAAGATATTGGAGCTTGTCACAAAGCGGATGATTGACGGGCTTGCTTCCTGCTCGACCAACAGATGCTTCTGTGCATGGCACAAGTGTCACACCTTGCCCTTTCGGAATTACATGGGCGCGTAAAAAACGTCCGTTGTCGTCAAGGCTTACCTCAATGTGGGCTTGTTGAGAGGTGTGGCATATTGGTTCCAGCAACGCACCGCTATCCAATGAATCTCTTCGGCTGGCACACTGCTCATATGTCTCATAAAGTTTCTGAATCCAGCTCATGCCAGCTCCCGCAAAGACAAGGACTCCTCGTTTTCTATACCAAGAAGATTCTGGCCTCGCTCAATTTTTTTGGCGAACATTTTCCTGACAAACTTACGAACTTTACAGTCCTCTGGGCGGACAAATTGAATCACGCCATCCACCATCGTGGGTTGCCAAAAACGAGTATGGAGATTGTTGTCGCCAGTCTCATCAGGATAATCAAACCCATGAAACATGAGTCCGTAAGTAAGTTCGCCAGCAGCGTCATAAGCTCCTTCACCCGAGCCAAACTCGCAGGGTTCGACATAGCCTTGGCAATCTCGAGTGCCAAGGAAAATGTCTTGCCGACCGCCACGTTCCAGCATTCGCTTGGCAACGATATGATGCTTGGCTTCGTTGCGATCTTCCGCCAATTCAGGCCGGTGCATATTCCATTCAAAATGCGCTTTCACCTGATATTCGGCATCTGACAGGAAAGTGTAGATCGCCAACGTGTTACCACCGCCATACTCAAGTGGCTTGGTACCTTTGGTCTGAGTACGAATGCGCTTCATCACCCGAACTTCGTCAATCACCCAAACAATAGTGGGCTTCCAGTAGATCGACTTGACGATTCCCTTGAGTGCCTCGTAAGTTGGGATATGGTAGGAACACTTCTCGCCTCCGATTTTTGTCAGAGGATCAGTAAAGAGCGCAAATCGCCCCCAGACCTTGAATTCAATGCTGCTCCTTTTACAATCAGACACAATAAATCTCCATTTTTCCTTCGGGGGTTAAGCTCAATCCGAAATCCTCATTGTAATAGCGGGAGTCTGCGAGATAGAGAATGTCCACCCCCGTCTGTATTTCATGCAAAGCTTTTTCTTTTTGAAGCTTTTCTAACTGGTGAGGAAATACGTTGACGGTATACTGCTGCGCCCGACGCAAGAGCTTAAATTGTTTTTCAACCTCATAAGCTCCGCATAGCTCACCAATCAATTTTTTGCCAGCACTCCCGTAAGGAACGATAACGCCACGCGTTGGCGCATCGATCGATTTGAACGCCTTGGCAGCAGCCATGAATGACTGGCGAAGGTACAGATTGAATGGCGAACCGTGACAGCGGCGAAATTCCTCTGCTGCATTGGCGTTACCAGCAAGCAGGTTTAGCAGCGTGTCATCATGCCCCAATACTTTATTACCCACCGGATAATCCATTTCGCCACGGCGCTCCGCAAAATAATAATTGAAGTAACAGGCTATTGCGGTCGGCCCAAGCAAGTCGCTATCAAATCGGGTGGGGTCCTTTTCAAACTCGTCGAGAAGCCGCTCCGTAATGCGCTGTCCACAAGCGATATCCGTGAGCATATCTACGCGCTCTTCGCTGAGGTTAACGACATGGACATGCCCAATATTCCGCCGCCCATTCCGGTTGCATCTACCCGCTGCCTGCGCAATGGAGTCCAGTCCCGAAACTGAACGGATAACTGCACCAAAGTCCACATCCACACCCGCTTCAATCAACTGGGTGCTGATGCACAGTATTGGCTCCTTGGCTTCAAGACGTTGCCGGATTTCATCGAGAATGAGGCGGCGGTGGACTGGGCACATGTTCGTGCTTAGATGGTAAATCGGCATGGCTGCCTTCTCATCTCGGCATAACTGAAATAGCGCTTGGGCTGATTTCTTGGTGTTGACGATCACCAGGCAACTACCGGCTTTCTTGGCTTCTTCCATTGCAAGCGTTGCCACTTCCTTATCTGACCAGCCACCGGGTTTTCTCCGATTGAGAACTTCGACCCGTTTGAGCTTCCTGAAAAGCTCACCCACATCAGGCATGATTTCGTTGCTTGGTGGAATGCGTAGCGCACCTTTTGATTGCTCCACCATATTCATGAGTGGTTGTGTGGCTGTGCACAACACGACTGTCGTGCCGCAATGCTCAACGAGAAAATTGATGGCATTGCAAAAAAGGTGAATACAGTTAACAGGCAGGGTTTGAATTTCATCGAAAATCAATACCGCATTAGCTAATTGATGCAGTCGCCGGGGTCCACGTGTGCCTGCACCGAATAGGGTTTCTAGCATCTGTACGTTGGTGGTATAAACGATTGGCGCATCCCAGTTTTCGATCAGCATTTTGGTTTTCCAATTTTCCTCTTCCGGCATGAGGTTGGAATGGTGCTCAAGCACAACGTTATTGGATTTCGTACCACCCGGCTCAAGAATTTTTCGAACTACATCCGCATTCTGGTCAATGATGGAAGTAAAGGGAATGGCGTAAATGATCCGGTCCATCTTGTGCTTTTCAGCGTGATGCAAAGCGAAGCGCAGGCTGGAAAGTGTCTTGCCTCCGCCTGTAGGAACTGTCAGGGTGTAGATGCCTTTCCCATTCTCTGCCTTGTCCCGACAATGCAGAGAAATACTAACGCGAAGCTTGTCGATGGGTTTATTGGCCACAAAACTTGATAGGTGGCTATCAAGCCGATTTATCAAGTATGTCCACTCGCTGTATTGTCCGTTCTGCCTTACCTTTGCCGCGTGGGGCTTTTCAAAATCAGCACTATTCATGCGATCAGCATCAATCAGGCAACTGAATAAACATCGAACTAACAGCCCTACCTTGAACCGGATAATCTGCTCATCACCACGTTCTTCTCTACGCACAATTTTGCTAATGGATTCTTTAATACCTTTAATGACTTCCGGGTTATTCACTAATTCTCGGAAGCGTACCGTAACCGTATTATCCATCTTGGCGATAGCTTCCTGAAGGTGGGTGCGATCATCGGACTTGTTTATTCTTTTTGTGAAACGATCTTCCCCAAAACTGTTGACGTCAGAGGATAGGCAATCAATCAAACCGGAGTGATGAGAGGCAATACAAAAGGAGAGTACCTGCCCAGCAACTCGTCCGATCTCGCCGTGTTTGGCGAACTCGTGCCAAACGAGCTGAGCTCCGGCAGTGGAATGGTCCACCTTTCCTTTCTTGCCTTTTGCATCCACAAACTCATCTTCATCCTGGTCTATCAAACCAACGGCAGATTTCAGATAAAGCTGAAACTCATCGCTATATTTTCCTAAATCATGGAGCAAACCAATCAATTCACCCTGATCCCGCAAGCCAATTTTGGCTGCCAAGGATTTCGCGATATGCGAAACTTCAAATAGATGGGTTTCCAGGTTTTGGATGGCTCCATCTGATTTTCGTTGATGCGCAATGTATAAGGTGGAATTACTCATGATAGTTTGTGCCCGTATTGATCATTTACGCTGGATGGGCTGAGTGGGTTTGGTTATAAAATATAACCGGATGTTCGAGGGCGTTTTGCCCTCGTCGAAGTGGCAGCGAACCGCGTTGCACACCTATCGATGCAGTGCCTCAAGGTCATCAGCCTCGGTAAAGATGAATTCACCGACGGCGCCGGCGATATAGCCGCTGGAAGCGCGCCGAATATTTATCCAAGTCATGCCACAAGCCGGCAAGCGCCGCCCAATCCGTGCCGCCGAATAGCTGAGCATATTCACCAGCCAAACGGGGGACCTCTCGCACCTTATCGGCGAATAGCAGAGCTTCTGATACTATGCATCATCGATTTTGCTATCGCAATTAGACTAAAGTACTACTCGAAAAGCTAAAATGGTCTGTACTTCGTTGCTCTCAAGCCGAGATATTGGATCGACGTGTGTGATGATGTCATTTCATTTCATTCCATTGATGGGTTCCGCTACGCTCCACCCATCCTACGACGATAGCATAATAATGCTGCCCACCTACACTTAAACTCTAATCGCATTTCTTTACTATTCACCAGCTTTTGCCCACTAGAAATCCGAAGCTGTTCGACTGAAAGACCGGTTTCAGGAACATAACGTCTTGACCTTCAGGTTCTACAACAGGTAATGTTCGCCCCTTGTTAATTGAGCGGCTTTGGATTCCATCATTGAATACTGACCCGATTACACATGAGCTCCTGCACGATATCCTCAAGCAGGTTTCCCGTTCGTTTTATCTCACGCTGAATGTGCTGCCGGTTGGCGTGCGCGACCAGATGGGGTTGTCGTATCTCTTCGCGCGCGCAGCGGATACCATCGCCGATACGGATCTGCTCGACCGCCCACAGCGTCTGAGATACCTTAATCAGTTCTCTGCACAGTTCGCAAATACCGAGATCGACTGGAAAGCCATCCAGGAGATTCAGGCAGCGCTGGTTCCCCACCAGAAAGACTCTGCGGAGAGCATTCTCCTTCAGCGCCTTGCAGACTGCCTGAAACTGTATGAAAAATGCTCCGCCGGGGACCGGGAGCGAATCCAATGGCTGATGAAGGTATTACCCGAGGGGATGAAAATGGACCTGACCCGCTTCCCCGGTGAATCAAGCGGGCAGCTTACCGCATTGTCCACACTGGACGAGCTGGACCAGTACACTTATTATGTCGCGGGTTGCGTAGGAGAATTCTGGACCAGAATGGTCTGCGCGCACCGGCCGGCAATGGCCCGATGGAATGTCGCGGAAATGTCCGCCATCGGGGTCAGATTCGGAAAAGGGTTGCAGCTCACCAATATCGTTAAAGACATTGCCCGTGATCTTCACAACGGCCGTTGCTACGTGCCGGAGTCGCTTCTGGCGGAGGCCGGGTTGAAACCGGCCGATTTGCTGATCGAGGGCAATCTCCCCAGATTCAGGCCCATCCTTGACCAGCTCATCGGGCTTGCCATGGAACACCTGGATCAGGGATGGCTTTATACGATATCGCTTCCTGTCTCCGAAATCCGCCAAAGATTGGCCTGCATGTGGCCAATATTGCTGGCCGGGGAAACGTTGAAACGGGTCGCGGTCTCCCCCGATTTGCTCGATCCGGCCGTGAATGTCAAAGTGCCGCGCAACGTGGTTTACCGTGTGATGGCCTTGACAACGCTAACCTGCGCCAACAGCTACGTTGCAACTTCATACTGGGACCATCTCAGAAACCAGGTTGACTGAGCCACGAATCGGGCTGGCGCAACGTAAGCGGTAAGCCACCCGAGTTTGAGTAAATGAAGCAGATAATCCGCAAGATAAAATCCGCAAAATTTTTGACTGGAATAATGCGACCGTTCTATCCGGTCGTCCAGCCGGCAAAGCTCATGAGAAGCCCCTTGTTATGACAGCCGTTCCCCCAGCCATCGGGCTCTTCGCCACTATGGGCCGCTGGCTCGACGCCAATATTCTCGCGCTGGGGCGGGAAATGCGCTTGTCTTATCTCCCCCCGCTCATGGTCTACACCGCCGCAGGTATTTCCAGCCTGACGGGAATCGTCGGCACCTTTTATGTTAAAGAGCGGCTAGGGCTTTCCGCCGAGTTTCTGGCGGCGCTCGGGTTCTGGATGATGCTGCCCTGGGCATTGAAGATGCCGCTCGGCCATCTGGTGGATTTGGTGTGGCGATGGAAGAGCCTGCTTGTATATCTCGGCGCGGCGCTGATCACGCTGAGCCTGCTGATCATGATCGGGCTGCTCGGGCACACCGACGCCATGCGCGCTGTCGCCACAGTGGAAACCTGGTATGTTACCGCCGCTTTGCTCGCACCCATCGGCTACGTTGTTCAGGATGTGGTAGCGGACGCCATGACGGTGGAGGCCGTGCCGCGAGTGGATGCAAACGGGCATCCGCTGGCGCTTGAAAATCGCAAATCCATGCATGTCACCATGCAGACGCTCGGGCGGGTTGCGATTATCAGTGGCGGTGTTTTAGTCTCGGTCGTGAATGTCGTCGTGTTGCAAGGCGTAGGCGAATTACCCGAGGTGCAGAAAGCGGCCGCTTATCTGTTCGTCTACGAGCTCGCGTTGATAATCCCGCTGGTTTCAATAGCTGGCGTCTTGTTCGCTTCCTGGTTGCGGCGACGCGATATGGCACGGTTTACAGCACAAGGGCATAGTCGCCAGGAGTCTGAAGCACTGCTTGGCATTTATACAGACCCTCCTCCGGTCAACTGGTGGATTCTCGGCGGCGGATTCGCCTTTACCGCGGTATCCCTGAGCGTCGGCCTAAGCCGCATTCCTGGCGGGGAAGAAATCATCTTCGCGGTATCCATGGCGATTGTTTTGTTTCTGATGTGGCGATTGACGGGTGAGCTTGAGCCTGATGCGCGCAACGTGCTGGTGGGTACGGCAGTTCTGATATTTGTATTTCGCGCGATACCGGGGCCGGGCGCCGGTTCCACCTGGTGGATGATCGACAGCCTGGGCTTCGACCAGCAGTTTCTCGCTGCATTGTCTCTGATTGGTGCGACACTGACCCTGGCCGGAATGTTCATCTTTCGCCGCTTCATGGCTGAACGGTCGATCGCTTACATCATCGGCGCCCTCACTGTTTTGGGCACACTGCTTTCTCTGCCCATAATCGGCATGTTCTTCGGGCTGCATGAGTGGACTGCCTCCCTGACCGGCGGCATAGTGGATGCGCGATTTATTGCCGTGATCGATACCGCGCTTGAATCGCCTTTGGGGCAAATCGCAATGATTCCCATGCTGGCGTGGATCGCCAACTCGGCGCCGGAAAGACTCAAGGCGACTTTCTTCGCGGTGATGGCTTCGTTCACTAATCTTGCCCTGTCTGCTTCACAGCTCGCCACCAAATATATGAACCAGATTTTCATCGTCACGCGCGAGGTAGACGATCCCCTTACCGGCCAGATCGCGGTTCCCGCGGACTACAGTCAGCTTGGCATGTTGTTGATCTCGGTAACCGCGATCGGCTTTGTGCTGCCGCTACTGTCTATCCTGCTGGTCAAGCGCACGCGATTTCGTAATGCCTGAACCGTTCACGCTGCAAAACGTTTATTTCATCCCGCCCCATACTTCATTGAAGGTCAGTTGTTCAGTTGCAACTGCCTCATGTACTCGCCCACCCCTTGACAACATCTCGGCTGCAGGACATCATTGATGAGGAATTACATGTTCATGGGAATCTTTATCATCCCGTGAATTTCCCGAGCATCAATCAAAGCTGCTGAATTTCCTCTTTTTTAACAAACTCTTCCTGTATTCGGAGAATTGCAACCTATGCCACGACAAAAAGGCATAACCCTGCTTGCGCTGTTGTTGATTGTTTTTGCTACAGCAATGACATACTGGATATGGCGTGCCCATACCCAGGTATCCCTGGAGATCGCACTTTCCTGCCGCGTGCCTGCTGCCGAGGCCTGCGCCTCGGCCAAGGCGCGTTATATGAATAGTTTTTATGCTGCATGGTTTTCGCAGATGTTTCCATGGGTTCTGCCGTTTCTTCCAGCTTTTATCTATGTATTCTTTTTTCGCTGGCTGCGCAGAGACAAGCGGTCTTTGTAAGGATTGAGAACCCAATTGGTTTTACAGCCAAATCAGGTAGGGCAATAGCGGCGAGTGAACTCATGCAGCGCAATAGGCAGTGCCGACGCGCCCACGATTCAGGACTTGTACCATTACCCCGGCTATTCAGCCTGGACGCATAGATGGGATTTGAATTAATATAAGCTACTCCCATATTTCGCGCCATTCCCAAGGTGGGGAAGAATAGGGATCAGCCCATAATCCGCGCTTGGCGGCCTTGGCTTCTTCCTCAAGGGGTTCGAGCGTTGGGTCTTCCACGTAGCGGCCGTATACCCAGGCCATGCCGCGTCTCACCTGTTCCTCGCCGGCATCGACCTCACCACAGCGGACTTTCGCAAACATGCGGCCATACTGGTCCTTGCCTTTCGGAGACACCGTCACTTTTTCCCAAAAACACAGATCAGAAAGGGATTGCCTTGAACGCGTGCCGAAGGGCTGGTTTGTTTCGGGCGCGTCGATTCCCGCCAGACGGACCCTTATCCACTCATTGTTTATTATCACGGTAAGGTTATCGCCATCCGTGATATGGATTACCTTGCCGGTGAGATCCGCGTGGGCCAAACCGGGGAAGGCGATAAATATAACCAGCGCAAGAGCAACAATGGGATGCTGCATGTCGGGTACCTATTCTGCTCGTGGTGCTCCGGATTAATATTAATGGCGCTTACTGTGACAAGAGTGACAAGTCTGTTCACACATGAATTATATCTCTGCCGTTTGCGATCGTAGTATCCAGTATCATGCTTCCAGTACAGTCAGCGGCAGCTCCGTCTGATGTACCATGCCCATGCTCTGCAAGGTGCTGCCCGAAGATAACGAACTGGCACGGACGCCCAGCAATCGTAATTTGTGCTTCAGTGGCGTGCGCCGCAGGCATTCTTCCCCTGCTCGGCGAATTGCGACAGCATCGGCGGCAGGAAAGGATAAGGTAATATCGCGGGTTATGGTGCGGAAGTCTTCATACCGTACCTTGATGCTGATGGTTTGGGCAACGTAACCCCTGCGCTGGAGGTCTTTTGCCAGATCTGCACAAAGGCCCGTGAAGATTTCCGACAGAACGGAGCGATCATGCTGAACGTGCAGATCTCTTTCGAACGTCGTTTCGCGACTGATCGACTTGGGTTCTGAATTCACTATTACAGGGCGCTCATCGATGCCATGGGAAACTTCTTGCAGCCAGCGGCAATAGCTGCGGCCGAAGTGCCTTTGAAGAAGCGCAGCATCAACTTGCGCCAACTCACCGATAGTAGTAATGCCCAGCATTGCCAGCTTTTGAGTGGCTTTTGGCCCGATTCCACTGATTTTGCTGACCGGAAGAGGCCATATCCGGCGCGGGATATCCGCTGGATTCAGGATGATGAGGCCATCCGGTTTATCGAGATCGGAGCAGATTTTTGATAACAGCTTGTTGGGGGAAACGCCAATGGAGCAGGAAAGCCCTGTGCTGTCGCGCACAGCCTGTTTGATGCGCTGGGCAAGTATCAGCACATCCCCCTGTAGTTCGCTCAGGTCGATGTAAATCTCGTCAATGCCATGGTCTTCAATATGGGGAGCAACATTCGCCACAGCTGCTTTGAACAGCCGTGAATAGTGGCGATATGCGCTGAAGTCGGCAGGCAGCAAGATGGCCTCCGGCGCAAGCTGTGCGGCCTTCATCAGGCCCATACCCGAGGAGCCGCCGAAAACACGCGCTTCATACGTAGCAGTAGTGATCACGCCCCGGCCGGCATAGTCCCGCAACCGCGCGAAACGCCTGCTGCCGTCTTCGAGAATATCCGGCTGCTGGTCGCTCCGCCCGCCAATCACAACCGGCAACCCGCACAATTCTGGGTAGCGAAGCAGCTCGACCGATGCGTAGAATGCATCCATATCAAGATGAGCAATACGCCGGCACAACTTAGCGGCCTCCCGGTTAAATCAGAAGCAACAAAACTGATGATTTTTCATCAAACTTTACGCAATGTCATAAGCGGCGGCGTCGAGAGTGCGGAGCGAGTGCCCATCAACCCCGCTGCAGTTACGCCCACAACCCCTGCAAATAAGCCGGTTAGCCATATCCACGGATTGAACGTATAGCTCAGATTCAACGCGTATTCTCCAACGACATAGCCCAGCGCGTTGGCGCCTGCCGCCGCGAAAAGCCCGGCAAGGCCGCCCAATATGGCGAATTCGGCTGCCCATGCGCCCGCGAGTTGCCGGCGCTTCGCGCCCAACGTGCGAAAAATGGCGGCCTCATGAATTCGCTCATCCTGAGTAGAAACAATGGCGGCATACAACACCGTCAGTCCCGCCAGTAATGTAAAAAGGAAAACAAATTCGATCGCTTTGGTCACTTGTTCAATTACCTTCTGGACCTGGCTGATAATGTTCGCAACGTCGAGCACAAGCAGGTTGGGAAAAGCCTTGATCAGCTGATTCGTCACTTCTATCTGCTGAGATGGCAGATGGAAACTGGTGATATAGCTCACCGGGTATTTCTCCAGCACACCCGGCGGCGTTACTACAAAAAAATTGACGCGAAACGAATCCCAATTTACTTTTCGCAGGCTGGTCACCTTTGCGGTAAATACACTGCCTGCCACATCGTAAGTCAGACTATCGCCCAGCTTGATGCCGATCGTCTTCGCGATATCCGCCTCCACGGACAATTCCGCTTTTCCACTGTCCCCCTTTTTCCACCAGTGACCGCTGACAATCTGATTGTCACTCTGCATTTCGTCCGCCCAGGACAGATTGAACTCACGTTCCACGAGGCGTTTGGCGCGGATGTCCGCATATTCACCCGACGCTATCGACTTGCCATTGATCTCCGTCAAGCGTCCGCGCACCATTGGAAAGACGGGCGGGCGTTCCATCTTATGCTGGCTAAAAAATGCCGCCAGCGGTTGCAATTGGTCTTCCTGTATATTTATCAGAAAATGATTGGGTGCATCCGGCGGCAGGCTAGTGCGCCAGTCCTGCAGCAGATCATCCCGGATGAGCGTCAGCGCGAGCATCGCCATCAGCCCTAATCCCAATGCGACGGCCTGAACCACGCTGGAAGTCGCGCGCCGGCGGATACTTGCCAATCCGTAACGCCATGCGCCCGCTGTATGAACACGCATGTGTGTCAGGGCCTTTAACAGCAGCCATCCAATCAAACCAAAAACCGCGATCGCAGCAACGAATCCGCCTATGACAGACACACCCAGGCGCACGTCCCCAGCTTTCCATAAAAACAATATCGACAATGCAGCCAATCCCAGCGCATACCCGGTAATGCTAAAGGTATTCGGCATACCGATATCGCGACGTAATACGCGCAGCGCCGGCACGCTTCGCAAATTGAGCAGGGGCGGCAATGCAAACCCAAGTAGCAACACCATGCCGGTCAGCAACCCGTGCACGCCGGGCCATATGCTGGGCCACGGCAATTCAGCTTCCACCAACCCAGAAAGCCAGAAAGTCAGCGCCTCCTGCGAAACAAAACCGAGCAGGCATCCTGCCCCGCTGGCGATCAGCCCCAGTGTAATAAAATGATACAGGTACAGGCGTAGCATGGACCCCTGGCTGGCGCCCAGGCAACGCATGACCGCGCAACCGTCAAGATGGCGCTGAGTGAAACGACGTACGGCAAGCGCTACCGCCGCAGCCGCCAGCACTACGCTCGCCAGCGCGGCCAGGCTGAGGAATTTTTCCGCGCGCTCGAGAGCGGCTTTGATTTCGGGACGAGCATCGCGAATCCCCTCTATCCTTTCCCCAAGCATCAAATGCGATTGAGCCCATCTCCGGAAATTCTCCACGTCGCCGGATTCTCCGGAAACCAGAAGACGATAGCCGATCCGGCTACCCTCCTGCACCAGTCCGGTTGCGGGCAGGTCGGCTGCATTAATCAGCACCCGGGGCCTCAGGTTGAGGAAGCCGATGGAATAATCCGGCTCCTGCGTTATCAGTGCGGCAACAGTCAGGTGTACCGCGCCCACCTCTATCTTATCGCCGCGATGGAGATCAAGGCGGACCATGAGCTTCTCATCCACCCACGCCGAACCAGGCGCCGGAATTGCATTTGCAACCCGCGTGGACTCCGGGGATACATTGCTGAAGTCGTCGGTGATACGTAAGGTGCCGCGCAAAGGATAACCGGCGGTAACCGCTTTGATCTCCGTCAATAAATTGCTCTCCCCCTTCCCGGTCATACTGGGGAATTTAAGCGCAGTGGAAACAGCCAGCCCCAGCCGTTTCGCTTCATCGGCATAACGCGGGGCCAGCGGATGGTCTGAAAAAACGATCAGGTCTGCGCCCAGCAACTGGTTGCCCTGGCGGGAAAGTGCCAATTGCACGCGGTCCGCAAAAAACCCGACCGTGGTCATCCCACCGATCGCAATAACCAGCGCGAACGTCAGCACGCGCAGCTCCCCCGCGCGCCAATCGCGGCGAAGCATCCGGAAAGAAAGCTTGATAATGTTCATGGAACCTTGCTGTAAGTACAGTGGCTAATCATTTGTGAGTGCTCAGGAACTCTTTTCGTTAAATCTTGTTACGACTTCGCACTAACGCTGATGCCGATCGAGAATATTCATGGCGGTCATGGCGACACCGAAAAGCAAGCTATAACCATAATGGCAAAATTCACCGGTGTTCACAACCATAATCAACAGCGTTCGAAGCTGGCAGTAGGTCGGGGCTCCGCCCGACGATCGGTAAAACGATGGCGGGCGCAGCCCGCCCTACGGTGAGCGTAATTTAATTTGGCGTTGCATAGTTGGTACAGTTTTTTACCCCATCCCCTTATCGCTTCCAAACAGGCGTCAATCGCCGCCCTTCTCTATTGAAGGTATTCATAGCGTACAGGTTTCTGCTGGTGAGCGTTCCGGATAATCAGCGGTAGGTCGGGCTCCGCCCGACGATCAATGGAACGATGGCGGGCGAAGCCCGCCCACCGTAAGCGTAATTAATCAGGTGTTGCCTAGCTGTTGCATGTAAGCTCGCCAGCCTCCAAACCGGCTGATATCCTCCGCATCTGCCACAGCATAACCCTCACACAGAAAGCTCTGCACTGCGTCGCCATTTGCCAGGGTAATGGTACCGATGCCCAGAGGCGCAGGAATACCGACCACAAAACTGCCGAATTCCCGCGTGGGCAATTCCCACACTTCGACTTCGATGGCGCTTCCTTGTTCATTTCTTTCCGCCCGCACCAATCCGGGACGATAGGGCGGCCCGCCCGGTAGTGCGTAAAACTTATAGTCTGGTGAAGTCGTGGTACTCAACACCAAACATCCGCCGCGGCTGGTCAGCTGTCCATTCAACGGGAGACCGGACAAGTGCGCGCCACAAACCGCCACGCGTACGTGGCCGGGCTGCTGATCGGATCGCGGTGCGTCTGATGAGCCCGAGGTCAGGAGCTGTTCCCCCAAGCCCTCTGCTCGCAGGGAAAGGCCGGTTGCCCCAAGGGGAAGCGCATAGGCTTGTTGCAGACGCCCTGCGAGATGCAGCAGCATCTCATCCTGATGTGCCGGCGCTGCAAGGGTTATGCCGAACGGTAGCCCACCATCTTGAAAACCAGCGGGCACCGCTACCGCTGAATAGTCCAGCAGATTCATGAAGTTAGTGTAGTAGCCAAGATTTGCATTGAGGCGCATGGGGTCCTGCTGCATCGCCTGGATTGTATAAATGGTTCCGGCGGTTGGCGTCAGCAGACAATCCACTTCAGTCCAGACTCGATCAGTCTGCTGTTTAAGTCCACGCAAGCGGTATATCCCGTTATAGGCGTCGGCAGCTGAGTACCGTTTGGCGCTACCCATTATTTCCCGCACGGGCGCAATGATCTGCTCGCTATGCGAATCAAAAAATTGCTGAATCGCCGCATAACGCTCGGCCACCCAAGGGCCTTCATAGAGCAAGCGCGCTGCTTCCAGAAAAGGCGCAAAGTCTATCTCAACGGATTTGCCGCCCAGGCCTTGCAGTTTTACGATAGCCTCGCCAAACAATCGTTCATACTCTTGATTGCCGAAGAATTGCAATTGGTCCTTACGGGGAACACCAAAGCGAAAACCGCGTTCCGAAAAGCGCTGTGTAGCCGACTCATGGCCACAACCTTGTCTCGCCCGCGAATAAATATCTTCGGCATCGTAACCGGCGGTGACTTCAAGAACTCGCTCAGCATCATCTGCGGTAAGGGCAAAGATGGAAACACAGTCAAGCGAGCGACAGGCGGGCACCACTCCGCGCGTCGAAAGCCAGCCCCCGGTTGGCTTATACCCGATAAGATTATTGAATGCGGCGGGCACTCTGCCGGAACCGGCCGTGTCGGTTCCCAGGCTGAAACATACCCAGCCTTTCGCCAAGGCCACCGCCGAGCCGGAGCTCGACCCACCCGAAATATAATCGGGATTGAATACATTGCGGCAAGCCCCGTAAGGAGAGCGAGTCCCATTTAACCCGGTTGCGAACTGATCGAGATTGGTTTTGCCGATGGGAATCGCGCCCGCGTCGATCAATCTCTGCACCACCGTTGCGCTGCGCTGCGGCGTATAGGCAAAACCCGGGCACGCTGCCGTGGTCGGTGCGCCTGCCAGATCGATGTTGTCCTTGATGGCGAAAGGAACGCCGTACAGCGACAGCGCCGCCTTATCCACGGTCCTGGCCTTGGCCTCCACCGCGCGGGCATAACCCCTCAAGGTTTCAAGCGGCAGTTTATATATCCATGCATGGCCGGCATCGTTCTGGATGAGGGCATGCACCGCTTCGACCATTTGGCCGGGCGTTAACTCGCCGCTGGCATAGCGCTGCAGCACCGAGGGTATATCACCCAAAGGCATCAATTCGTTCAAGTTAATCCTCCTGAATCACCAGCAGCAACTGGCCGGCGGACACATGGCCGCCTACCTTGCAGAAAAACTGACCAATCGTGCCGCTCACTATCGCTTCCACGGCAAACTCCATTTTCATCGATTCAACGATAAGAACCGGCGTTCCTGCTTCGACATGCTGCCTCTCGTCGACCAGCAGTTTCCATACCGTGCCGGTCACGTGCGAGCTGATCGCATGCGCTCCATCCGGAAGGTCCAGTTCGCTTTGCGCATCGGCTTCCTCAAGCGTAACCTCGTCCACATATTCGACTTTGCCCTCGGCATCCCAGCGTTCACGCTCGGCTTCAAACGCAGCTTGCTGTTTTGCCTTGAAAGCGCTGATCGACGCCGCATTCTCTTGCAGAAAGGCATTATATTGTTTCAAACTGAAGCGGTTTTCTTCCACGCGCAGCTTGAAGTGCCCAGTAATGAAATCGCGGCGCAGCTTGAGCAACTCGCTCTCGCTAACTGGATAGAATCTGATCTGATCGAAGAATCGCAGCAGCCAGGGTTTGCCATCCTTGAAATCGGCGGTCTGGCGATAACGATTCCACATCTGTACGGTGCGCCCGACAAACTGGTAACCGCCAGGGCCTTCCATGCCATATATGCATAGATAAGCCCCGCCTATGCCTACCGCGTTTTCAGGCGTCCAGGTACGTGCGGGGTTATACTTCGTAGTGACCAGACGGTGGCGGGGATCGACTGGGGTCGCGACCGGCGCACCCAGGTATACATCACCCAGACCCATCACAAGGTAGCTCGCCTCGAACAGGATACGCTGCACTTCCTCGATGCTGTCCAGCCCGTTTATCCGGCGAATGAATTCGATATTGCTCGGGCACCATGGTGCGTCGCTTCGCACGGATTGCATGTATTTATCGATCGCCAACCGCGTTGCCGCGTCATCCCATGACAGCGGCAAATGCACGATGCGTGTGGGAATCTCCAGGTGTTCGATGTCCGGCAGCTTCTTTTCCGCTGCAATCAAAGAATCCAGCAGCTTATCCCGCGCCAGCAGGCGTGAATCGAAATGGATTTGCAAAGACCGGATGCCGGGCGTCAGATCCAGGATGCCTTTCAGGCTGCCGTTATCGAGAGCAGCCTGAACCCATTCCATGAGGGCATGCGCACGGAAGCGCAGATTGAGATCAAGTTCAGGCGGGCCATATTCAACCAGCAGGTTCTTGTCACCCGCTTGGCGATACGCTACCTGTATCTGCTGGGCAGCCTGCGGGATAACGTGGAGGATGGGTGTCGTTGTCGTTGTCGTTGTTGTCGTTGTTGTCGCCACTGCTGTGGCCGGTGTTTTCCGTTCGATTTCCAGCGGAATGGCTTTCGGCACCCGGAGGTTTTCAACGGTGGCATCCTGCAATTTTTCGAGTGCAAGCGCCTCGTCCATTGAAACCCGGCGAAAACGCACGCTATCGCCCGGCTTGAGCTGGCCCATTTTCCACAATTCAGCCTGAATTATCGTGACGGGACAGACAAACCCACCCAGGCTTGGACCATCCGGACCAAGGATCACGGGCATATCGCCAGTAAAATCCACCGTGCCGATAGCATATGCATTGTCATGGATGTTGGACGGATGCAGTCCCGCTTCACCGCCATCGCTTCTTGCCCACTTTGGTTTGGGACCGATCAGGCGCACGCCACTGCGACTTGAATTGTAGTGAACCTCCCAATCAACAGCGAAGAGTGTCCGAATATCCTCTTCGGTAAAAAAATCCGGCGCGCCGTGCGGGCCATAAAGCACGCCGATTTCCCATTTATCACTGTAATAGGGAACCAACTCCTCCGATAATATGTTCTGTGTACCGTTTGCACGGGCACTGCGGGTGTCATCATGATCTGAAGTATCACTGGCATCGGCCGCAACGATATGCAGCACATCGCCGGTAAGCAGAGTCCGCCCAGCGTGGCCGCCAAACTGTCCGAGGGTAAAGGTGGATTTGCTGCCCAGATAGTCAGGAACCTGGAAACCGCCCTGAACCGCCAGATAGGCGCGGCAGCCATTGCTCACGAGCTTTCCGAATTTTAATATTGCACCCGCCTTGACCGAATACGATCGCCAAAAGGTCAGTGGCTCGCCATCCAGGCGCACCTCCATCGGCGCGCCGCACACCGCAATCATAGAGTCGCAGTTGAAACGCAGTGTCGGGCCGGCCAGGGTGATCTCGAGCCCGGCTTTATCTTCGGCGTTTGCAACCAGCCGATTAGCCAGACGGAAGGCCAACCCATCCATCGGGCCGGATAACGGCACGCCGATATTCCAGTAGCCCGTTCGCCCTGGGTAATCCTGTACCGTGGTCTGTACGCCGGGGCTCATCACATCGACGGTATGAGCGAAATAACGGAAACCATTCAGGAAGCTCGTCGTGTGCTGTCCGCCGCGAAACACCGCACCGCGCAGGATCTGCTTGAGATAACCCACGTTGGTTTCAATGCCGTTGAGCGCGGTAGCGTCCAGTGCGGCCAGGAGCCTGGCGATGGCTTGCTCACGGTCTGCCGCGTGCACGATTATTTTCGCCAGCATCGGATCATAAAACGGTGAGACCTCGACGCCGCGTTCCACCCAGGTTTCAACCCGCGCCACAGCCGCGGGCGGAAATTGCGCCGAGGTGAGCGTACCGCAGGATGGCTGAAAATCCTTCGTGGGATTCTCAGCGTATACCCGCACTTGAATTGACGCGCCGCGCGGCTCGATATGGAACGAATCCAGGGACGGCAACTCTCCGGCAGCCTGCCGAACCATCCACTCTACCAGGTCGATACCGGTCACCTCCTCTGTCACGCCATGCTCGACCTGCAACCGGGTATTTACCTCAAGGAAATAAAATTCGCTGGTGGAGGCATCGAAAATATATTCCACCGTACCGGCCGACTGATAGTTGACCGTTTTACCCAAACGTACCGCTGCATCCAGTAGCGCCTGGCGCACACGCGAAGGCAAGTGGGGTGCCGGCGTTTCTTCGATCACCTTCTGGTTGCGCCGCTGCATGGAACAGTCACGCTCGCCCAGCGCGATGACCCCACCCTTACCGTCGCCAAAAATCTGGACTTCGATATGGCGAGCATTCTCCACATATTTTTCCAGAAACAGACCCGCATCCTTGAAATTATTTTGCGCCAGGTATTTCACTGATTCATAGGCGGCACTCAGCTCTTCCCCGTTCCAGCACAACCGCATGCCGATACCGCCCCCTCCCGCGGTGCTTTTAAGCATGACTGGATAGCCGATGTGGGCCGCCTGACGGAGTGCATCTTCCAGGTCATCCAAAAGACCGGTTCCCGGCAGCAGCGGCACCTGGTTCTGCAAAGCCAGTTCCCGTGCCGTATGTTTCAGCCCGAACGCACGCATCTGCTGCGGGCTGGGGCCGATGAAGCAAATGCCATGTGCAGCGCATTGCTCGGCAAAGTCCGCTTTTTCGCTGAGGAAGCCGTAGCCGGGATGAATAGCCTTGGCGCCCGAGTGTGAGGCGACTTCCAGTATCTTGTCGGCACGCAGATAGCTTTCCGCAGCGACGCCGCTACCGATACAGTATGCCTCATCGGCTTCTATCACATGCTGCGACAGCGCATCGGCATCCGTATAGACTGCCACGCTTTTCACGCCGATTCGGCGCAGCGTACGGATGATGCGACAGGCGATGGCGCCGCGATTAGCTATCAATACCTTCTTAAACATGGTCTATTTCCTGTTTAGTCCTGCTCGATTGCCGCATGATGCGCGCGAACCTCTGCTGCAGATCGCCCTCGTAATTCGAAGGAATCACAATGGCGATCTGCAAGATCCCCGCAATCCACTCGCAACTCGGGAATGATTAATCAAACGACATGTCTTCGGGATCATCCCAGATCAGGAGACGTATCGGTGTAGGGTTGTAGGCGTTGCACGGATTGTTCAGTTGCGGACAGTTCGAAATCAGCACGATCACATCCATTTCAGCTCTCATTTCCACATATTTGAATGGAGCGGACATGCCATCCGCAAACTCCAGGCCGCCGGCCTCCGACACGGGTACGTTCATGAAGAAATTGATGTTGCTGGGCAGATCGCGCTTGCTCATGCCGAGATGCTCACAAACCGGTTCATGAGCCAGCGCATGCAGAAAGTTGTCGCGGCAACTGTGCATCGGAAATTTTTCCAGCCCATACCGGACCGTATTGCTCTCCGCAGCGCACGCCCCACCTATGGTGTCATGCCGTCCGCATGTATCCGCCACGATATCGAGCATGACATTGCCGTAGTTGGAATACAGCTTGCTGCCGGTTGTCAGATAGAGCTTCTTCTGGCGGCGGATGGTATCGGTGGCGCTGTATCGCTCAAAGGCGTGGGATGCGTTGTAGAACAATGTGTCGACCGCCTGGTTACCGCCCAGATCGACAATGCGAAATACCTGTTTCTCTGTCAGCAGCCTGACCCAAGGCTCACCCGCCGGGCAGACTTCGTCCACCGTTGCCGTTTCGGGATCAAGCCTGCTTTCCACAAATTGCTTCTTGCTCATGCCGCACCTCCATGACAAGCGTATAAATTCCGGGTATTCAGCAGCGCGCGCGCGTTCTCGGCAATGCGCGTGCAATCCGCTATCACCGACGGCGGCGTCACAAAAGCTGCCAGGTTGACCGCTCCCGGCTGATAGGTTTTTGACGGATCAAGCGGGTGTGGCGCAGCGGATAACACCATCAGCGTATCCATTTCGAAACTCAGATCCACATAATCTCCCGCCTTGCTGCTGCCGGGATGGAACGCCAGTTCACCGGATGAATTGGCGGTTACCTTACTGAAGAAATTGATATTGGATACGACATCACGTATGCCCAGCCCCCATTTCCCTAATTCGATCAGCATGCCATCCAGCCCGTTACGAAACATCTCGTTACGGTGCTCCTCGAACCGCGCCGTACCATATCTCTGGCGTATCGATTCAGCATCACTCATGCCGCACACGGTGTCGTGCCACCCGGCGGTATCTTCGGTAATGCAACAGAAAATACGACCCATATCCGAATGACAGGCATGTCCCTTGGTCAAACGGAACGTATGTTGAGTTTTGAGTGTATCGGCCATGTTGTAACGTTCCAGTTTTTCCTCCTGATTAAAAAATAGTACGGCGGCATTGGCTCGTCCTATCACGTTCACCAGGCGTAGTGTCATACCCCGACGCACAATGCCAGACCAGTGGCACCCGCCGGGGATGTGCTGTTCCCAAATCAATGCATCCGGTTGCTTCATGTTTTTCTCCTCATCGTAATAAATTTTTGGTTGAATGAATTTCGAGAAGGCTGATATCACACTTCATTTGGATAAAATCTTTTTTTCAAAATCTTTTTTCTGCGTTCGGGACATCAGGATATGAAGAGTCGTTATCCCCAGGATAACGCTCAGCACCAGAGGCACCGCCCAAAGCTGCCACCAGGGTGCGTTGGGTGCAACCGCATAGGCACGCGGCCAGGCAATGTTGACGAATTCAAACACCGACCAGGCAAAAGCTACCAAGTTGATCAGCAGCCCCCAGATACCAAGCTTGAGCTCACCGAGAGCCGGATTCCAGCGGCCGGAGAGGCGAGCGTACAAGCCCACGCCGGTGGTCATGGAAAACATGGCGTAGAGTCCCCCCGTACCGAACGCAATCACCGTAGCCACGGCGCCATCATTCAACCCGAACAGCAACCCAAGCGCGGACATCGATACCGTGCATACCACTGCATTGCGCGGCGTCTTGTCGGGCGCCAACCGGCTTAACACGGCGGGCATATTGCCTTCACGAGCCATCGAATAAATGATGCGCGACGTGTACTTCACCACAGATGCCCCACAGGCCAGAAAGGCGATCATGACAATACCCAGAAACGGTTTCGCCGCCCACGCGCCAAAACTGGCGATGATCACCGGCGTGATCGGGTCGGACGTCGCGCTGGCAATCAGCGTATCGCGATCGAAAGCCAGCGTCAGCGCCGCGGAATTGAACAGCACGACTGACCCCACCATGCATAGCGAAAAGAAGACCGCGCGCGGCACCATGCGCTTGGGATCATGCGTTTCTTCGGCAATGGTGGAACAGGCATCAAAACCGATAAACGCCCAGCCCGCGATGGCAAGTGCCGCCAGAAAGGCGCTGATCTCATCGGGCGCAGTGCCCGTGCCCAAATGCTGAAACAACTCTGAAAATGAATGCTGCCGAAAAAGGAGAAACAGCAACAGAGCGACACCCACTGACCCGATCATCTCCGCATAAACGCCCAATGAAATGATCAGCTTGAAAATATTGATGTGCGCCAGGTTGATCAACGTACAGAGCAATAGAAATACTGCGCCCCACACCACCAGCCCAAGCCCTGTTTCACTCTCTGATCCGGCAAAGAGGGAAAGCCAGACTCCCCCGGTATAGGCGGTTGTGGTCAGCATTGCAACCGTGGAGCTGACGTATATCACGCCGGCGTATTTACCGGTGATGACCCCACCGAGCTGATGCGCCCATTTGTAAGCGCCACCGGCGATTGGAAACTGCGAGGAAAGCTCCGCGTAAACGGTGGCCACAAGCAATTGCATCACGAGGCAGAGTATCAGCGCGCCAAACCAGCCACCGCCTGTTACGACAGTCTGCACGCCAATAATGGCGTAGAGCCCAACTACCGGCGAAACAACGGCGAAGCCAAGGATGAGGCTACTCCAGACACTCATGCTACGGTGGAGTTTATCGGCGATGACGGGCGACGCTGCAGCAACGGTGGCAGCGGGAGGAGGCGTATACCGGTTCTTCCTCATTGGCATGATGCCCATCTCGAAAAAAGCGGAACAACAATCATGCCTGGCCGATGATTCACGCGCCAACTCATGCTGGAAAAGCGCCGTTCGAGAGGCCCAAGCAGGCCCCAACGCTATCAATTGTTGCAAAAAGGGGAAAAAAAATCGAAAAGAAGTGCATGACCGGTCTCCTTTATCAGCGGATCAAATTCCAAGAGTTAATGTATTACTTACATTATCTCCCGGGCTTTTATCCCTCCGTGGAGCCTCGTCACGACGAAGCCGGAAACTCTCGGACCAGACACTTTCAGCAGAAAGCCGGAACCCTAGTTTCGCTTTACTTCAACCGCGCTACACTGCGGTGTATTTCTTTAAAGAAGTTGCAATTCGGGTGCAACTGTTTCAGGTACAAAATAATTTTACACACCTCATCCAAAAAAGCAATACTTAACCTTTGAATAAGCCCAGTCCGCCGCAGCAGCGGGCTTAGCTTGCTATCCCGTGTTCTCATTACATCGCTTTTTTACGCGCAACGACAACTCCATCACGAGTTGGATTTATAAAAGCATCAAACTCGGGATCGTTAAAAATGAGTGAATTGTGTTCGAGAATGGCTTCCGTCCAGCCGGGAACAATATCGACATAATGCTCCAGCGCCACCCTTCCATGCCAAAGCACATTATCAGCGATGTAAAGACCGCCGGGGCGAATCCGGTCTTTAGCCATACGCCAGATCTGGGGATAATCGCCCTTGTCGGCGTCGTTGTAACAAATATCGAATATTCCTTCGGTCTGCGCGAACGTCTCCTGCGCGGTTCCAACACGGAAATCGATTCTCTGCGCTAAATCCGCAGACTCGAGATATTGCTCGGCCTTCTCTTTGTTGAGAGGATCTCCATCGGTACAAATCACTCGTCCATCCGCACCCGCTGCCTTCGCAAACCAGTAGGCGGAGTAACCATAGCCGCTGCCGAACTCGAATATACGTTTCGCATTGACAGTCTTTGCCAGGGTTTCCAGAAAAACACCCACCAGACGACCTACGATAGGAAAATTGTTTTTCTCCGCTACAGCTTCCATTTCGGCCAGAACTGGATGATCGGTTTGGCTAACCAAACTGCGCATGTATTTTTCAATTGCCGGATTAACCGGGGCTAATACGACGGGATTTGAAACGGTAGGAGATTGCATTTCGATGATTGCTCCCAAGAAACAAACAGGAATGGAAACTGCCCGCTGAAGCTCAATTCAGTGGTTGACTCTACGCTCAACGCAAGGAGGGGTCAACGGCAACGGCGGGTCAGCGCGTGGGTTGGCTCGTCCTCAATGGCGCATGCCTGTGGGTAAGCTTTTATATCGTTGAGACCTTCGAATTCACTGCTATGCTGTGCAGATAGAATGTCAGAATCAATTGAAATCTGGGATCCATTCTGATCGCGTGGGAACGCGATATCGGCAACGCGAACGCATATCCTGAAGAAATCATATTTGCTGGACCGAACGAGGCAAATCACCGGCATTGGCAGGCAGAGCACCGCTGAGCAATATTGATGCCATTTGGTGTAGAATGTATGTCTTCCTTTCCAAATCGGGTTATCACATTTGGATCGCCGGTAGGTGCACCAGCGCGATATACCTGAGGTAAGGCGTCGCACTAATCTGTACGGCGCCGGTCAAACAGATAACGAAAAGCCCAGTCGCATTAATTCCTTGGCCGTGGCGTGGGCCTCAACGATTCTCACGCAAATCGGCTAGGGTAAACTATTGCCTTGATAACCTGAATCGAAATCCAAACTTGAAATGAGGGTGAAATGAATAGCAGACCGCAAGTTGTACTAACGTCTCAGGATCTGGACCGGCTAGAAGCTTTGCTCGAGACCCTTCCAGCCAACGCTTTTCCCGCCAAGGAATTGCGCGCCGAGCTTGATCGCTCTGAAATCGTCGAGCCCGAGCAGATACCGCCGTCCGTGGTAACCATGAATTCAACCGTGCGCTTCAGTATCGATTCCTCCGGCGAGGACTTCTGCCTGACTCTGGTCTATCCCAAAGACGTTGACGGCTCCGGCGACAGGATATCCATCCTCGCACCGGTAGGCAGCGCCCTCCTGGGCCTCTCCACCGGGGATGAAATAGAGTGGCCCCGGCCAGGTGGAGGCATGATAAAGGTACGGATAGTGGAAATCGTCTACCAACCGGAACGCGAAGGAAAATTCTACCGTTAGCGCCCTGGAGCGGCGCCCCGAATAGAATCAGAAGAAAGCAATAGGCGCCGATAGACGGGCGGCAATAAATGCAGCGATTGCGCCGTATGTCAGCCTTTACTTCAAACGCACCTCCATCGACGCCTGACCGATCCGCTGGATAACTGTTCATTTTTATCCAGTGGAGGAAGGTCGCATAGGGCGGCTCATTCACCTGCTTGACCCATCAGTCATACTCGCAGTCGGATTGATTTATTCGTACGGCCGTAATGCGCTGCGCTTATTGCCGCCCTGCGCCTTGCTATGCCTTGCTGAAACTGAAATGACCCTGCGGAAACCTTAGAGTCCGGTGGGAAAAGTGTAGCCTGTCAATCGCTCAGCTGTTCAAAGGCTGCCCCGATTCTGCTATAGTCGCGGCCAATTTTTAACCCGGAAATTCACAATAACCTCCACTATGACCTTGATCAGTTCCCCGGCTTCGGTAGCCACAAGCGCGGCCGTGCCAAAGATGCTTTCCATTCTAACCACACCACTCGCGCGCGCACCCTTATTGAAACTCTGCCTCGGGGCAAGCGCGCTGAGTTTGACGCTCCAAGTGTGGGCGGCGGATTCCCTATCGACCGGCAGTACTGCAATGGCACCGGCTACTGCGTCAGCTTCAGCGACTTCGGCAACCTCGGCGGGCCCAACCATCACCGCTCCGTCGCGTCCCGGCCTGTTCTCGATAGCGCCATCCGGGCCGGGATATTACTCGCTCCTGGATCATGTCACCGGCAATCAACGCCAAGCTCCGCCGGTCTCGCCTTACGCACCCTATGCACTCATGACCACACCGGCCTTCGATATCGATTTCCACTACCTGGAAAAACCAGGGTATGAAAAGGATCTCTTCGACCCCATCAAGCGCATCCATATCGGCAATGACTTTCTGCTGTCTTTTGGGGGCAGCTTCTGGTACCGGTACATGCGGGAATCCGATACCCGCCTGACATCCGCAAATGATAATTACCATTTGATACGCAGCCGGTTCCATGCCGACTTCTGGTATCAGGACCGGGTCCGGCTATTTGCCGAGTTTCTGGATGCACGTAGCTTCGGCCAGGGCCTGACGCCGCTTGCCACGGATGTCAACCGTACGGACATGCTGAATCTTTTTGCGGATATCAAGATTGCCAGCATCAAGGGCGGCCCGGCTTATCTGCGCGTTGGCCGTCAGGAATTGCTCTATGGCTCGCAGAGGCTGATCTCCACCCTGGACTGGGTTAATACGCGACGCACATTTCAAGGTGTGAAGGGCTTCTGGCGAACCCCGACATTCGATCTGGACGCGTTCTGGGTACGCCCGATGGATACGGAAAGAGATGCATTCGATAACTGGGACACGAAACGTGAATTCTTCGGCTTGTGGGGAACATACAAGCCCATGAAAGGCCAACTGGCCGATTTTTATTTCCTGAGCCTGGCCGACAATCGGGATATGGCAATCGGAAGAAATAATGCGAGAGGCAATTCGATCGTGCATACCCTCGGCAGTCGCGTTGCAGGCGACTACAACCGTTTTCTGTACGAGTTGGAAGGCATGTATCAGTTCGGACAGTATTCGAATCAGGACATCTCAGCCTTCGCAGTCGCGTCTGGTGCCGGCTACCATTTCAAGGAAATACCGATGAATCCCCAGTTCTGGCTGCGCTATGACTTCGCCTCCGGGGATAATAACTTGACTGACGGCAGCCGCAACACATTCAATCAGCTTTTCCCTTTCGGAAACTATTACCTGGGCTGGATCGATCGCGTTGGCAGGCAGAATATCCACGATTTCAATGCCCAGATCAATCTTCATCCCCAGCCATGGGCAACTTTCACCGCCCAGTATCACCGGTTCTATCTGGCAAACAAGCGCGACTTTCTATACAACGCAGCAGGCGCCGCTACCTTGCGAGACCCCACAGGCCAATCAGGCAGCTATGTCGGTGATGAAATTGATTTCCGCTTCAATGCTCACGTCGACCGGCATCAGGATATTCTGGTGGGATATTCGAAGTTATTTGCAGGGAATTTTTTGAAGGCAAGAGCACCGGGCGTTTCACCGGGCCTCTTCTATGTTCAGTATAACTTCCGTTTCTAACGGTTAGCCAGGAAACCCACGCAGCAATACGACTGGTGAGGAAAAGATACTTGGCTTCAGGATGAGTAAAAACGTAGGGCGAAATAAGCAAAGCGCATTGCGCCGTATGAAAATATTTGCAGAATCCCCTCGTTCACCAATGTTGAAAATGCCCGTTAAGGGGGAGCGCCTATCCGGCATAGCCGCATAGCGCCCCCGCTATGACCGGGACTATCAAGATATCCAGTGGAGGTACTCAGTCACCCTCAAACTCACATAGGGCAAATACCTTCAGCCCCTGGTTTTCCAGACGTGACCTGCCGCCGATATCCGGCAGGTCGATAACAAAGCAGCACTCCACCACTTCGCCGCCCATTTCCTCTATCAGCTTAGCGGCGGCCTCTGCCGTTCCACCGGTCGCAATGAGATCATCCACGAGTAGCACCCGATCGCCTTTCTGAATCGCATCCACATGAATCTCGATGCGATCGCTCCCGTATTCCAGTTGATAATCCCGGCCACGTGTTTCGGCAGGCAGCTTGCCTTTTTTTCGTACCGGCACAAAGCCTATGCCAAGCTCATAAGCAACCGGCGCTCCGATGATGAAACCTCGCGACTCGATCCCGGCAACCTTGTCGATCTTCACATTTTTATGACGTGCAGCTATTTCCTGAATGGTGGCGCGCAAACCTACCGCGTCTTTCAACAGCGTAGTGATATCCCGAAACATGATGCCTTCATGAGGATAATGCGCGATAGTGCGAATGCGGGATTTAATTTGCATAGGAAGTCCTGTTTTTCTGATTTTAGTTTCTTCGACATTCGGGAAATGTCCTGTCATAGCGTGGTGCTCCGCTATTCGAGGAAAAATGATGAGCTCTCAATTTGGGAAGCGGAACATGTAAACAGCTATAAATTGACAATAACGCAGTTCGCATCATGGTTTTTCGAGGGCAAGCGGCATTAATCCTTTATAATACCGGAAAAGTTGCCGGAAACGCCGTTCTGGTTTATTCTTTGCGCCCCTTGCCGGTTCCGGCAGGTGATTTTGTATTCGGAGAGATGGCCGAGTGGTTTAAGGTACACGCCTGGAAAGCGTGCGTACGGCTCAAACCGTACCGAGGGTTCGAATCCCTCTCTCTCCGCCAATTGAAATCGCTTATTTGTAAGCCCCCCTAATACTTTGAAAGGTAATGGGGTATCAGCGGTTCTAAGTCCTGTATTCCGGTGATATTGAAATCCACCCGGAAATGCGAGTTTAAGCACTGCGCGGCGGTCGCACAATCGCCCGGAACTCCAGAGTTTATGCGGGTTTGAGATAAAATCCAGAGCGGTTCTAAGTGCCGCATCGAATGAACGCATCGGGCGCAGCGATTGCCCGGATTTTTCGACCAGAACGGCTGTGGTGAACGAGTGGGGCGAAATACTTCTTACGTCTAAGGATTCGACCCGTGCGCAAATAGCAGAAATTCCCAAAGCAGCAGAACACATCAGATCCCCGGCACTGGTGCCTGTGTTGCACAAGCTTATGCTGGAAGATGCCGCGCGCAGGAAAAGAGAGTTGGAGGAATGGGCGGCAGCGCGCACGCAAGGTCGTCACATAGAAAGCAGCGCGAGCATGTGCTGGACTATCCGGCTCGCTGTGCCGGTTATCCATGTGCAGGACGCGCGTCGGGCTTAGAGGAAATACAACAGAGGTCTCTGGAGCCTAGATATGCTGGCCGTTGTCGAGCTTTTCCGGCACTAGGCGGTAGCCAAGCGCGTTCATGATCGAATTGACATTATCGAAGCGCGGATTTCCCTTGCTGGATAAAGCATGCTGAATACCTTGGCGCGTCAATCCGGTCTCCTCTGCAATGTTGCTGATGCCTTTCACCTTGGCGATGACGCGCAGGGATGCCAGCAGGGAGGCCGAATCGTGATCCTCCGCATAGGCATCGAAAATTTCGTCAAGGTATGGATCGATCTCCTCGGGGTGGTTGCGGAAATACTCTTCCTCCACATCCCTGAATTGTCGGTATGTCCGTTTAACCATGATCCTCGTACTCCTTCCAATACGCTTTCGCCGCTTGTATGTCCCGCTCCTGGCTGGATTTGTCGCCGCCACACAACAAAACGACGATGCAATCAGCCTCTTCGCCAAAATAGATCCGATAGCCCGGTCCAAAAAATATCCGAAGCTCTGAAACACCTTCGCCGACAGACCGGCAATCGCCAAACAGACCTTGTTCCAGCCTGCCCACACGCGTTAGGATGGAGCGGCGTCCTTTCTGGTCCCGCAGGCCATGGAGCCACTCCGTGAAAGGCTCTTTGCCTCTCGCATCCTGATAGACAATGACTGTTTTTCGTCCTGTAGGCTGCACTGTTTCCTCATCTTTTACCATACCATATGCCAAATATATTTGGCAATAGATTTGTGAAGGGTGTAATTCCTCATATGTGTATGGGGAAAGCCTTCCCCGCTGGAGATAAATTAATTTAACACAGAACCTGCTTCCACCAAGTTATCCCCCAATCTTCCGCACGCCGTTTTACGGCATTTGTGCAGACCGGGTGGTTCCCCCTGACTTGGCTTGGCCTGTTGCCATTCCGCCAACGTAAAGTTAAGCGGATCGCGTGCATGAGATTGCCTAAGTCCTTCTGGCATCGTCCAGCCGTGTTCCAGAAACAATTCACGGGATAAGTCTGTCAATTTGCGTTTGGAAAAGAAAGCTGTACTGCTTTCATTTCATCCATCTTGATTCGTGACCAGACCGCATGGCAATGCCTGCGCCCGTTTTTCTCATGGAATACAATGGCGCGGGGCTGGCCGTTCAGTCCAAGTTTTTCTTCGGCCCGCTCGATGGCCTGCTCGAATGTTTCGGTTTTGCTAAGGAGGCTGCGGCAGCAGTCGAGAATGCCCAAGCTACCGATTGAACATTGCTGAAGCCGCTCATGGTGACGGCTCCCGACCTGTGCACTGGTCTGCAAATAATCGGTACCGACAACGATCCGCTGTATCAGCGCCTGCAACAGGCCGATCAGCCCGGTGCTGCCAATCAAAGTCGCCTCCGGTAGAGTCGGCAACCGCCTGCGATCAAGGGGTGGCACACGCCCGATCGCTTCGATAAACCGTAGCGGGTTGCCATGTCATCGGCGCGATGCATGGAGACGGGCGTTCTGTCATTGATCTGTTTTGCCAGCGCATGCAGGAATTGGCCCCGCCGTCCAGCGTTTGACCTCTTCTGTCATGCTCATGGGTACTTCCCCCATGAAATGATACCTGAACAGATTTTTACCGGGTTAATACACTGACGCTTTACCCTTGCCCGCACGCGCAATGCGCACCATCAGTGCAGATATACTGCCTCGAAACGCGCCAGCGGGGCCATGCGTGCGCGATTCAGTGTGAGATGGTCATCATTGAGTGAATAATTGTCCACAGTGCGCAGAACTTCGTGGAAAGCTGATTCTATGTCCATGCCTGACGGGCACGCCATCATGGTAGAGGCAATCTGGTCGAAGCTGATGCGGGAGGTAGCTTCGTTGAGTTTGTACACAGCGGTAAAGGTGTTGCAGCCGCCGAAGCCGTTCACACGGCTGCCTGCGACCTTGAGGATAAGGTGCGGTTCACGCTGCAGCTCAGGCATGGGCCGGCCGTTCAGTTCGACCAGCTTCCAGTATTTCTCGGTTACGCCGTCGGCGAGTTTGGTCAAGACATAGTGCTCCGCAAGAACCCCAACGATGCGGGAACCATCGAGAGCAAGCTTGGTTAACCGATTCTCGCCCACGAAATAATGCACGGGCTGCCGACCTGCGAGCGTGACGGTGTTGCCCACCTCATTCCATGCGAAGCTGCCCTGCTCAGAGAACACCTCATCGTCCTTGCCGAGGTATTTTGACCACCTGCTGTAAGTACCGCCATTGGTCAGAATAAGGACAGTCTCGATTCCCGCGCAGTCGGCGCAAGGCAGCACGCCGCGATAAACGCCGTTCCAATCGAGCGAATTGCGTGCATTGTGCGCCGGATCGGGATTGACACTGCCCGAGGTGCCAACGGGTGTTGCGCATCCGCCAGCGACCAGCGCCGCAACCGCAACCGCAACCGCAACCATGATGAAAACAGGATGCATCTTCATGACATCACCCCTTTTTTTAAATGTTGGTGCGCGAACGCAACGTGTTGACCAAACAGCATGTGCATGAAATTCTAGCAAAATTCAGGTGTGGGCAAGAGACAACTAATGCCCGGCATAGAGCGGTTCCAAAATGACTGCCTGCCACGGTGGTTCCGTGAACATCGATGAGAGCGGATTCCCTACGGTGCTCTCATACCCAAGTTCGCCCGCTATCCGCTGATCCGCGGGGCAGATATGCGCTGGCCGCCATCATGCAGCGTGAGGCTTGCAGCGCGGCCTGTCTCGTCGACTTCAAAAGTGATTTGAGCATCCACGGCCTTACTAAAGAATTCCCACTCTCCTTCCGGAAAGATCTCGTATCTCTCAGCATCGGATTGCGCAAATAAATGACGGCTGGAAAAAAGAAGTCCAGTTATAACAATTGCACTTCAGGCTAAGGCCTAACGGCTTTTTGCCTATACAAATTTGGCGTCAAACACCGCTTATTATGAACCTGGCACGTGAAAATATTGAGTCACGTTGGCGCTGGTAAAAGCTTGAGATACAAAACATCTGCGACAATTTGCCACATTCCCATAGTGGTAAAAATCAATTATCCTGTCGACAGATATTCTTCTTGAAGCTGAAAACTGCCACGGTGTAACAAGAGTATCTGTAACTGTGTTTTATCTGTTGTCACAAGTAGTCTCGTAGTCGGTTTTAACGTATTACCTTCCTTTACATTTTGGGTTCGTCGCACCTCCCCGCAGTGTTACGAACCCTTTTCTTTTTCAGGTCGAACTTACCCGGTTGATGTTCATTGAACCCACATCCTTTCGGGTCTATCTTTTATCGTGTCCTTAAACATGACCAGGCGAATAGAGCTTTTCTACTGTTTACTACCTACTATCGATAACATGTTTTTTCGATAGCTATCACGATTAATGATAACCACGTCGCCAGGCCTGGCTGCGGATCCGGGGTAGCAACTCCACCGACCTCGCATGTCTAAAACAGAAAAATTGGTTATACTCTTCAGCTGAAACTATCTATTTATTATGGGTACCTTGTCATTTCCCAATCGAGCGGTAGCGACGGCCCAACGGGGCATATCAACCTTGGTCAAGGGAATCCGCCACTCGCACGCTCGCATCCGTATTGTTATGCCATTGCCGCCGTCGCGCCCTTGCTGGCAAACTTGAGGGCTCATTCAGAGATTCCTTGGCAAAAGCGCTTATTTTGACGTACCACACCAAATTTCATTTCGCTATGCCGCATGATTGAGATCGTTCGCGTTGCCTTGCGGCGCCCGTATACTTTCATTGTACTAGCGATCCTTCTCCTGATTATCGGTCCGCTGGCAGCTCTTCGCACGCCAACCGACATCTTCCCGGACATCCGCATTCCGGTAGTTGCGGTGGTGTGGCAATATACCGGCCTGCCGCCGGATGAAATGGCCGGGCGCATCACCACTCTGTTCCAGCGCTCGTTGACAACCACCGTCAACGACATCGAGCACATTGAAGCGAACTCATATGTGGGTTCCGGCGTCGTCAAGATATTCTTTCAGCCAGGTGTGGATATAGCGACGGCCAACGCCCAGGTCACGGCAATCGCTCAAACCGTCGTAAGGCAGATGCCGCTGGGTACGACGCCGCCGCTGATCCTCAATTATAACGCCTCGACAGTGCCGATCCTGCAGCTCGCATTATCCGGAAAAGGCATGTCGGAGCAGTCGCTGTCCGATCTCGCCCTCAACACGGTTCGCACGCGCCTGGTCACCGTGCCGGGTGCCGCGATTCCCTATCCGTACGGCGGCAAGACGCGGCAAATACAGATTGACATGGATCCCTCGGCGCTGCAGGCACGCGGGTTGTCTGCGCAAGACCTGGGCAATGCACTTGCCACGCAGAACCTGATCACCCCGATCGGTACGCAAAAAATAGACTCATTCGAATATACGTTGCAGTTGAACAATGCGGCAACCCTGGTCAATGACCTGGGCGATTTGCCGGTCAAGACTGTCGACGACGCAACGATTTATATCCGCGATGTGGCCAATGTGCGCGATGGCAATGCACCTCAGACCAATATCGTTCATGTCGATGGCGCACGTTCGGTAGTAATGTCGGTACTGAAGAATGGCGTGACTTCGACGCTCTCCATCGTCGCCGGCATCAAGGCGAAGCTCGCCGAGATCAAACCGTCGCTGCCGGAAGAGCTTGAGATCAAGCCGCTTAACGACCAATCGTTGTTTGTGCGGGCCGCAATCAAGGGTGTTGCGTTAGAGGGAACCATTGCAGCGGTGCTGACAAGTATCATGATACTGCTATTTCTCGGCAGCTGGCGCTCGACCCTGATTGTTGCAGTGTCCATTCCGCTGTCGGTTCTCGGCTCGATCATCTGTCTCGCGGCGCTCGGCGAAACCCTCAATATCATGACGCTTGGCGGCCTCGCGCTTGCAGTCGGCATTCTCGTCGATGATGCCACAGTAACTATCGAGAGCATCAACCTGCATCTCGAGCAGGGCAAGGATGTCGAGACGGCGATCATGGATGGCGCGACACAAATCGCAACCCCGGCATTCGTTGCGCTGCTGTGCATCTCTATCGTTTTTGTGCCGATGTTCCTCCTTGAAGGCGTCGCACGCTTCCTGTTCGTACCCATGGCGCTGGCGGTCATTTTTGCGATAGCGTGGTCGTTCATCCTGTCGCGTACGCTAGTGCCGACGATGTCGAAATACCTGCTGCATCCACATGCGCCGCGCAACGAGGGGGAGAAACCGTCGCAGAATTTCCTGGTACGTTTCCAACGCCGCTTCGAAGCGGGTTTCGAACGCCTGCGCGCGGACTATCGGGAATATCTGAGGCTTGCGCTCACACATCGGCGCGTGTTCGTTATCGGTTTTCTTGCGTTCGTGCTTGCCTCATTTTTGCTCCTGCCATTCCTCGGTCGCAATTTCTTTCCCGCGGTCGATAGCGGCCAGATCCTCATGCACGCGCGCACCCAAGTGGGCACGCGTGTGGAGGAGAGCGCGAATCAGTTCGCGGAAATACAGAAAGCAATCCGAAAAATCATTCCGTCGCACGAGATCGGCGCCATGGTTGACAACATCGGCCTTCCGCCCAGCAGCATCAACCTGACCTACAACAATACCGGCGTCATGGGAACGCAGGATGGCGACATCCAGATCGCGCTGAAAGAAGGCCACCAGCCCACTGCCGACTACGTGCGCAGGTTGCGTGAGGAACTTCCGCGCCAATTTCCCGGTGTGACATTCTCGTTTCCGCCGGCTGACATCGTCAGCCAAATCCTGAATTTCGGTTCGCCGGCACCGATCGAACTACAAATCCGTGGTAATGATCTGGATGCGAATTTCGATTACGCCAACTTGGTGCTATCCAGGATACGTATGATCAGCGGCATCGCCGACGTGCGTATTCAACAGTCGCGAAGCCGGCCGATTTTCGATGTCGATGTCGACCGCACGCGCGCGCAGCAGGTCGGTGTCACCATGCAGAATGTCACAAGCGCCCTGGTCGCCAACCTGGCCGGCAGCAGCCAGGTGGCACCGACTTTCTGGCTGAATCCGCAGAATGGCGTACAGTATCCGATCGTGATACAGACGCCCCAGTACCGGCTCGATACACTCGCCGCGCTTGCCAACCTGCCGGTCGGCGGCAGTGCCGGCAACCCACAGGTGCTCGGCGCGCTTGCCAGTTTCACACGCACCAGCGGCAACGCGCTGGTCAGTCAATATGACATCCAGCCTATGGTGCAGATCTTCGCAACTACGCAGGGGCGCGATCTCGGCGCGGTTGCGGTCGAACTTCGCCGCATTCTTGACGATACCGCGAGTCAGGTACCGAAAGCATCGACCGTCAGATTACTTGGTCAGGTACGTACGATGGAAAGCGCGTTCTCGGGCCTGCAGTTTGGCTTGCTCGGTGCAATCGTGCTCATATACCTGTTGATTGTCGTAAACTTCCAATCCTGGACAGACCCGTTCGTCATCATCACCGCGTTGCCGGCTGCGCTTGCCGGCATCGTCTGGATGCTATTCGTGACATTCACTCCGATCTCGGTGCCGGCGTTGACTGGCGCAATCATGTGCATGGGCGTCGCAACCTCGAACAGCGTGCTCATGATCAGCTTCGCGCGCGAGCGTCTCGACGCGATCGGTGATGCGACCGCAGCTGCACTTGATGCTGGATTCGTGCGTTCCCGGCCCGTATTGATGACAGCGTTGGCGATGATCATCGGCATGGTACCGATGGCGCTGGGCTTGGGCGAAGGCGGCGAGCAGAATGCGCCGCTGGGCCGCGCGGTCATCGGCGGCCTGATCTTTGCAACTATCGCAACGCTGATCTTCGTCCCCGTCGTTTTCAGTATCGTACATGAAAAGCACGGCAAGGGTTCTGCCCCAAACCCCGCCGTTGGAGAACTTCGTGCCACCTGAAATGCCTATCAAGGAAGTTTCTCCGCGCAAGCTTCGCGGCGCCGCCATCGTCGCGGCGGTCATCGTTACGATCATCGTCATCACCGGCCTCGTCATGCGGAAATCCGACGACAAGCAGCTTCGCGACTGGACCGACGACCAGGCGATCCCGACCGTTGCCATACTCAAGCCCGGCAAGCGCGGCAATGTCGCCACCCTTGATCTACCCGGTCGCCTGGAGCCCTTTTCAAGCGCGTCGCTGTATGCCCGCGTCAGTGGTTACCTGAAGAGTTGGAAAGTCGACATCGGCAAACCGGTCAAGGTCGGTCAACTGCTCGCCGAGATCGAGACCCCGGATCTCGACCAGCAGTTGCTACAGGGGAAAGCCGATCTCGCCAGCGCAGAGGCGACTGCGGCACTCGCTGAAATTACGGCAAAACGCTGGAAATTGCTGGTGGATTCCAAGTATGTATCGAAGCAGGCTGCCGACGAAAAAATTGCCGATTTCATGACCAAGCAGGCGTTGGCGCAATCCGCTCGGGCGAATGTCGACCGCTTGAAGACGTTGAAGAATTTCGCGCGCATCGTCGCGCCGTTCGATGGCATTGTCACCGCTCGCGGCACCGACATCGGCGCGCTGATCAATGGGGGCAGCGGTAGTGGTGTCGGCATCAGCCCCGGCACTGGCACAGGAAGCGGTGCCGGCAGTACCGGCGGCATGGGCCAGGAACTCTTCCAGATATCGAATACGAAAAGGTTGCGTGTGTATGTCAACGTGCCGCAGACCTACGTACCCAGTATCCGCCCCAATACCCAGGCAAAAATCACGGTGCCCGAACGCCCAGGCCAGAGCTACGTTGCGGCTGTGGCATCTTCGGCCCAGGCGGTCGATATGGCATCAGGCTCGACACTGATGCAGATCCTGGTCGATAACGCGGAAGGCGAACTGCTGCCGGGCGCCTTCGCGAACGTAAGTTTCGAGCTGCCTCACGACGTTGTCGTACTGAGCGTGCCAGCCAGCGCCTTGATGTTCGACAAGGCCGGACTGCGTGTTGCCACGGTGGGCGCCGACAATAAGGTTGTGCTGAAGACAGTCACGATCTTGCGCGATCTCGGCAAGATCATCGAGTTGGGTTCGGGCCTTGCTCCCGACGATCACATCATTGAAAGTCCGCCCGACGGTATCGCCACTGGCGATGCCGTGCGCATCGCCCAACCCGCGAAAAAACCGGATGGCGCGGCGAATACGCGTGGTAACGGCAAGGGCGCTTACTAAATCCGAACTAAGGAATCCGGTACCACACGCTGTATCGCGCGCGAACGCCTAAACCTACACAGGAATTTCTCGATAAAGCCGCGTGCTGCGCACGCCGAATATCACTCCTGCTTGAATATGCCGGCAAGAAAATTTGTTGTTTCGTTCCACGATGCCTTGTCCGCCGCTGCATCGTAAGCGAGCGGAAGGTTGAACTTGCGCCCGTACTCGTCAGCAGCAGGATTGGTGAAGCTGTGCTTGGCGCCAGCGAAAGTCACGACCTTATAATCTGCCCCGGCTTTTTCCATTTCCTGCTTGAAGGCCGCCACTTGCTCCGCCGGAATCATGGGATCGTCGGTACCGGTAAACGAAATGATCCGTGCCCTGACTTCACCCGGTTGCGCGGGATGTTCTGTCGCCAGATTGCCATGGAAGCTGGCCACACCTTTTAAATCCTCGCCCAGGCGAGCCATCTGCAACACCACGCTCCCCCCGAAACAGTAGCCAAGCGCAGCGATATTTTTCGCATCCACGTTTTTTTGTTGCCGCAGGTATTCCATGGCCGCTTCAAAACGTATTTTCGCCAGCGGCAGATTCTTCGCCAATTCACCTGCGAACTTGCCGGCATCATCCGGATGATGAGCCTGCCTGCCCTCGCCATACATATCCAGCGCCAGCGCGGTATAGCCTAATTGCGCCAGCATTTGCGCCCGCTTGCGCGCATAGTCGCCCAACCCACACCATTCATGCACCACCAACACACCGGGACGCTTGCCCTGAATCGCGTCGTCGTAAGCAATATAGCCCTTCAATAATGTGCCATTGGCGCGGTAAGTCACCTCCTTACCCTGCACTTCAGCCTGCGCCATTGAACTCACGAATAACAATATTGTGGTTAATATGATATTTTTCATGGTGAATGATCATCCGAGCGGTTAATCAAAATTCGGCACTGTCAAGAAGTCTAGCTAAGAGTACTATCGATAAATCAAAAAGCGCTTACATTTCCAAGAAATAATATGAACTACGATGTATTCAACGGCGACGCCGACGGGTTATGCGCGCTGCATCAACTTCGGCTGGCGTATCCTGTTAAAGCGGAATTGGTAACCGGGGTCAAGCGCGATATCAAGCTGCTTGACAGGGTGCAGGCCGGTGCCGGTGACTGGGTAACCGTATTCGACATTTCACTGGATAGCAACCGTTCGCGGCTCATGCAGTTATTGGAAGCGGCGGTACATGTCGAGTACTTCGATCATCACTATGCCGGCGAAATACCACGGCACATCAATCTGGTTTCTCATATCGATGTATCCGCCGATGTATGTACCAGCATTCTGGTTGATCGATCCCTGGAAGGGCGGTTCCGCCTTTGGGCTGTTGTTGCTGCCTTTGGCGATAATCTCGGGCAAAGCACCCGCTCACTTGTGGGGTCGATGGGACTCGCCGAATCACAAATAGAACAGCTGGCAGGCCTGGGAAAATACCTGAATTACAATGGCTACGGCGATAGCGTGGATGACTTGCATTTTCATCCGGCCAAGCTTTATGAAGAAATGAAGCCGTATCCTGATCCATTCGATTTTATTGCCAGGTCAACTGCCTTCAATCTGCTCGCAGCGGGATTTCGCGATGATATGGCCATGGCAGGTTCATTGCTTCCGTTGTCCGAGGAACCCTGTCATGCTGCTTATTTGCTGCCCGACGCACCTTGGGCAAGGCGCGTGGTGGGCGTCTTTGCAAACAGACTGGCCACCGATCACCCCTCTCGCGCGCATGCGGTGATTACACCAACTCGCCATGGAGACTATGCCGTCAGTGTGCGTGCGCCGATAGCAAAGCCAGAGGGCGCAGACATGCTTTGCATGAAGTTTGAGACTGGAGGTGGGCGTAAAGCGGCGGCAGGCATTAACCGTCTGCCAATGGATGAGCTTGATCGATTTCTCGCGATTTTCGCGGAACAATTTGACTAGCGCTCAGCCGAGCAGATTTACCTCAAGGGATCGAGCCCTGCATAGGCTCATGACATAGTCTGGATCGTCTGATTTCTTCTTAGTCGAAATGGCATCATGACCAATACGTTCAAACAATCGCAGCAGCCTTCCAGGGCTCCATCCACTGACGAGAGTGCTCAACGCGGCCTGGTCAATGCCTTGCTGGACCCCCGCCGCTATCCTCATGCGGTGAAGAACGTGCGGCTGACCGAAACTCACATTTCGTGGGTACTGCTGGCGGGGCGATATGCCTATAAGATAAAAAAATCAGTCGACCTGGGCTTTGTCAATTTTACCAGCCTGGCCTTACGCCGCTATTACTGTGAAGAAGAGATTCGGCTTAACCGCCGCCTGGCGCCGCGGATATATCTCGATGCCGTTCCCATCGGGGGAACGCCGAAAATGCCCGAGTTCAATGCGCAGCCGACTTTAGAATATGCTGTGCGGATGCGACGTTTTGCTTCGTCCAAACAACTGGATCAACTGGTGTCGCGCGGCCAAATCCTGCCGCGTCATATAGATAGTCTCGCCGTAACTATCGCGCATTTTCATGCCAGCCTGCCTGCGGCAGAAGCGGGGTCCGAGTATGGTTCCGCTGCTGCCATATATTCGGCGGTATCGAAAATTTTCGAGCAATTACAAGTTTTGTTGAAGGATAGCAAGGATGAGGCCGGCGTGATCGCACTGCGCGACGCCGGCGAGGCTGAATATGCCAAATGCCTGGTTTGGTTCGGACAGCGCCATGCAGGGGGCTTTATTCGCGAATGTCATGGCGATATGCACCTCGGCAATATTGCGCTTATCGGCCAGCAGCCCATTCCCTTCGACGGCATCGAATTCGACCCTGCATTGCGCTGGATCGATGTGGTGAGCGAAGTCGCCTTTACCGTGATGGACTTGCTGCACTGTCAGCGGCCTGATCTCGCTTACCGTTTCCTGAATGCCTATCTGGAAGCCACTGGCGATTATAGCGGTGTATCGGTGCTGCGTTACTATATCTACTACCGTGCCGCAGTGCGTGCCATGGTCAATGCCATCCGCGCCGGACAGGCAAGCCTGCCTCAACGTGCCAAGGGGAAGGCATTGGCAAGCTGTCGCAGTTTTCTTGCTCTGGCTGCGGAACGCATCGCCAAGCGCTGCCCTGGGCTCATCATTACCCATGGCCTGCCGGGGTCAGGCAAGACCACCTTTGCACAGGCAGCACTCGAACGGTTCCAGGCAATACGCATCCGCTCCGACGTGGAGCGCAAGCGTTTATTCGGGTTGTCGCCGCTGGCAGACAGCCGCTCGCAGATAGGCGACATATACGGTGCAGACGCGACACGGCGCACCTATGCCCGCCTCCATGAACTGGCACGGGAACTGCTTATTGACGGCGCTTTGGTAATCGTGGACGCGGCTTTTCTCAAACAGCATGAGCGTGAGCTTTTTCGCCAACTCGCACAGGAGCTTGGGACACCGTTTGCCATCGCGTCGCTGCAGGCTGGCGCAGCCACCTTGCGCGCACGCGTCATTCAGCGGCAGAATGACTCGAACGATGCATCTGAAGCTGATCTCGCCGTTCTGGAATCATTGCAGGAAAAGCAGGAAGCGCTATCGCCGCAGGAGCGGCTCCATGCGGTAGCGTTTTTCAATGAGGGTGACAGTTCTGCAACCGATTTGGAGGCATGGAAAAAATTGACTCGATTGCTCTCCAACACATGACGACAGGATATCCCGGCAATTCGAAGGGCCTTGCGTTCACCGGATTATAGCGTCTGGGCTTTGCGCCTCATCCAGATGCTTCGCTAACGCTTGCAACGAGGCGGAAATTCCAACCGGGTAAACCGGAACTACCTCTAGAGTCGCCAAAGGCTTCGGAAGACGGGCATAGTTCTCCAATGTCCGCAGGCGTATCTCATCCAGCGGGGGACTTTCGTTGATACGTCTGCCGGCCTGCATTACCGGCACAATAAGCGGCTCTCCATCATGAGAATCATTTTCCGCCAGCGCGACAATATCGCCCGCCATGAAACCGTTAGCGCTATTATATTTACGATAAACCTGTTTTCGTCCTGGCCAGGTGGCCTTCCCTTCCGAGCGCTTGCGCCGCGCCTTACCGGCGTATTCCTGGAGTTTGTACGCACAATCCAACGAAGGCGCATCGCTGGAAACATCGAGTGCAGTCCCTATACCAAAGCCATCTATTGGCGCAGCAGGCGATGTGTCGGAAGACAACAACGCGCGCAACCGGTATTCATCCAGATTTCCGCTGGCAAAAATAGTCGTCTTTTCCAATCCGCCTTCGTTCAGTATTTCGCGCACCTGTCGGGCATGGGTCGCAAGATCACCGCTATCGAGCCGCACACCTTTGACGTGGATACCACACGCTAGAAGTTTGCGGCCCAGCGCTACTACCTTGGCTGCGGCGGCCTCGGTGTCATAGGTATCGATCAACAGAATCACGTTGTCCGGATGGCAACGTGCAAATTGCTCGAAAGCAGTCGCTTCGTCCTCATGTGCCTGAATGTAGGAATGAGCCAGGGTACCAAACAGTGGGATTCCATACACCGCTCCGGCTAATACGGTAGCAGTACCGGAAAATCCTGCCAGATAGCTCGCCCGCGCGGCAAGCAGCGCCGCCTCTGCCCCATGTGCACGGCGCATGCCAAAATCAACCAGCAACTTGTCTGGTGCAACCAGCACGGAGCGGGCTGCCTTGGAGGCGATCAACGTTTCAAAATGCATCAGATTCATGATGCGCGATTCGACCAGCTGAGCTTGTGGCAGCGTAGCGGTAATCCGCAGGATAGGTTCATCCGGAAAAAAAAGGCTTCCCTCCGGCATGGCTTGAACATCGCCGTTAAAACGAAATTGCTCAAGATAGGCGATAAGAGAAGGTGCGAAACGTGGAGTCAGCCAGGCCAGCTCTTCCGGCGAAAATCTTATGTTTTCGAGAAAATCAAGCACCTGTTCCAGCCCGGCCGCAACCATGAAATTTCGCCCTGGGGCGTGCTTGCGTACGAAAAGCTCAAATACCGCGGTTTCCTCCATGTGCTGCTCAAGATAGCTCTGCAACATCATAAGCTGATAATGGTCAGTCAATAGCGGACTGGAAAGCGGGTTCACGCCGAAATCGCTTCAAAATGGATGGGGACAGCGCCAAGGTGCTCCATTTCTTCAAGCGCATGCAAACCGTCATTCGAGTTTGAATTGATCGCACGAACCGCATCTGTCAGAATGAAAGTCGCGTAGCCAAGCTGCAGGGCATCTTTCACGGTATTGAGCACGCAATACTCCGTCGCGAGCCCTCCGATAAATACGCGCCCGATGCCGGACGATTTCAGTAAAGCATTGAGCGGAGTATCGGTAAAGCCGGAATACGCGTCCTTTTCTTTGGTGGTCGCCTTGGAAATGATGTGTATATCGCAGGGGAACTGAAGGCTGGCGGGAAATGCTGCGCCCGGGCTTGCTGCGACGCAATGAGGCGGCCACGGCCCGCCCTGTCGGATAAAGGAGCAGTGGTCCGGCGGGTGCCAATCGCGAGTTGCGAAAATAGCCAACCCATATGCATGAAAAAGCGCTATGTAACGATTGAGTATCGGAATGATCTCATCGCCGGCAGGCACGGCCAGGCTGCCGCCAGGGAGAAAATCGCTCTGCACGTCCACGAAAATCAGCGCGTCTCCGGCAGCCAGGTTGACTTTCACGCGTCTTGCCCCGGTTCGCGCGGATAACGGCTCATCTTCAAGCTCATTTTCAAATCAGCGCCTTCACCTTTTCGAACAATTCAGCAAGCAGCCGGATTCCGTATTGTTCATTCATGATTCACAGTTTGCTTGTCATTTCTTACTCTTCCTCTTTCTCTCCTTCTCCTTCTCCTCCGGCATGGCGCTTACCCGTGCTCACCCGTTTCGCCTGATAGCCCTCACTGCCGATATCCTCCAGGAACTGTACCTCGCTGCCCGCCGCCAATTGATCAAAATTGACGTTAGCAAGGTTTTCGCGATGAAAATATAGCTCCTGTCCGTCGGGCGTCTCGATGAAACCATACTCCTCCTCTGCAATCAGACGCACTACTTTGCCGCGCATTACAGGCGCATGCGCCTTGATGTCTCCCCGCTGACGGCGGCCGTAATCTTCAAGCTGGCGTTTGGCGGCGCCAAATGCGTCACGCAGCGCAACATACACATCCTCATCTGCCTCTCGGGTCACCACAAGCTCCTTGCCCGGCACAGTAATGTCGAGACGCACATCGAACACGCGACCTTGATGTTTGTGTTTGTGCGGGACCTCGATTACTACACGGCATCCAATGATATTCGAATAAAACGTCTCGAGCTTCTCCGCTTTTTGCCGGATATGGTTTTCCAGTGCTTCAGAATGGGGAACATCGCGTGTCGTGATTTGCAGTTGGAATTTCATGGCTATATCCTCTCGATGATTCATATTGTGCAGCCCGTCAGAGTAAAACCAGACAGTATGGCTTCGTAATGCACTGGTATGATTTTGCATTTACCGGGATCTTGGTCTAAGCGCCGCGAATCAGGAGCACGGGTATATGGGCGGTGCGCACTACTCCTTCGGCGACACTGCCGAACAGTACGCGGCTGAAGCCGGAGCGGCCATGGGTCCCGATGACGATCAAGTCGGCTGGCCAGCGTCCGGCTTCCGCTACGAGTACACTGGCGATGCGATCGCCACCGGCCTCGAGCAGCTTTACCTCCGCTGTCATGCCTGCTTGCCGCGCCAACATTTGTGCTTGTGTCAGTATTTTTTTGCCGATGCTTATTTCTATTTCTTTCATCTCGTCGTAATTGATATAGCTGTTTGCGTCCATAAGATGAATGTCGGCGACCACATGCACCAGTTCCAAGTGCGTACTTTGCTCTTGATGTTGGGCAAACCGGGCGGCTTCCTGTATTGCAAGGTTGGAGGTTGTACTACCGTCAACTGGAACCAGAATATTTTGATACATTGCTATCCCCGGAAACATCATTCCTTGGCACGCTCAGCAGCTGCTTCTGGACCGGAAATGCCGATCCGCGTGTGTTCGAAATGCGATGGAAATTGGGTTGGCAAGACCTGATACTCCTTTGGTAAGCTCATGGTCCGCCGTATTTACCTCACTCGGAACGAATATCCTATTAGTAGCTATAGGAGAACCCACAAGACCTGTCAAGTGTAAATCAAACGTACTGTGCCGATACTGACCCCTCGGTGTTACCGAATGGATCGTGTAAACGCAAGGAAACTGCTCCGCGACAGTCTACCAATATGTTCACAGAGGTCGAACCGTAAAATATTCGCATGCCGAGCCCAAATGCCGACATTGCCGCAATCTTCGAAAAGATCGCTTATCTTTCCGGGATCGGAACAAACACATATACCGTTATTTGATACTGCCGTTTAACTACGAAACTTCCGAATGAGTTCGCGGTGCGAAGATCCGCAGCTTCAACTTCAAGCGTAAAAGCATGGAAGCCGAATATTGACTTTTTTGTCATGCAACCTAAACTGAGGAACATGACATCTTCTTTTACACAAGGTCTGACACAGCAGTTGGGGAAGGTAAATACCAACCAAACTCCACTTTTTTAAAGCGAATCAAGTACCTTCATGCACTGCCATTCGAGCATTCCGCACCGGGGAAAACGCCATGATTCAAAATTCGATTGATATTGCCACTTACGTCAGTCCCAATCTGTCGGCACTTATCGAAAGCCAGGTCAACGATCCGGATGCCGAGCAACCTGCAACGCTCGCTTCGGTACGCGCTTTTATCACGAACCTGTTGCCCGCTTCGTTGAGCGAAGCGGAGCGGTTGCACCATGTCGATATCGACGCATCGCTGCTTGACGAGCTCGACGTACTGATCGAGGAGTTCGGCGATGATGCGCTCGCTATCGACTTTTCCCGCAGCACCGCCAGCGAGCCGCTTTCCCGAGTGATTGAAACTGTGATGAACGACGAGAATCGGGAGAATCCGCCGACACTGGAAACGGTAAGAGACGCCATCGCCTCGGGCCTGCCAGCCAGGCTGGTCGGCGATGGCGTCCTGGAGGACGATGAAGACGACGCCCTGCTTTCGGAGATTGAAGCGCTGATCAGGCGCTACGGCGCTGACTCGCTGGCAGAGGAATTTTTACGCTACGAGTAGCCGCTTAGCCCGGATGTTTCATAAATTCGCGTGATGATTGCGCAGGATTTTGTTTTGTAGGGAGATTTTGTGAAAGAGTGGCGTAGTTATTCATACGCCCGACTGAACGAAATTTTCATACGAAACAAAAGACCAGCAAGGGCGCGCGTCAATTTATGAAATATCCGGGTTAGCAACGGAGTCCACAAGCGCTTCATTGCGGTGGTGGAGGTGGCGGATTACCCGGCGGCGGTGGAGGGGGAGAACGGCGTGAATCGCCTCCCCGGGGTGGTGCACTTATACTCTGACCGGGGCCGCTCACGGACGCATTGTCCATGATCTGGCCGGCTATCGGGACGCGATTACCCTTGGCGTACATACATTGTATATAACCCATATCATAACGTTGCTGATTAATATATCCTGATTCGCTGGCGGTGTTGCTTCCCACAAGCCCCCCGCCCAACAGGCCACTACCCGCGCCAATCGCGGCACCGGTCCCGCCACCCAAAGCCGCGCCAGCCGCCGCACCAAGCCCCGTACCTATGGCAGCGCTTCCTAGCCCGCTGGAAATGGAGGCTTGATTCGGCGTTACCCCACTAACTTGCTCACTGGCATATTGTTTACAGTAGAAGTCGTCATTTCGAAACTGATCGAAGGTTTTACCCGAACCTGGCAGAACCATTACACTGGGACCCGACGGTATGCTCACGCACGCACCCAGCGAGAATGACAACAGTAAAGCGGACCATCTGAGCATGCTATACATGGCGGCGTTCCTTTTAACCTAAATCCGGTAGTTGGACGGGGTGAAGTGTACGGTTTTTGGGGTGCAGGGCAAGGCGCAACGACGCGGAATGCGACCGCGCAGGGCGGAGCAGTGCCTTCCGTAGGAAGGTGCGACCCCGAAGCGGGATGCGGGCGCCCCCTTGCGTGTGGCGCGATCGCGGCATCCCCTGCTCTGCCCGATCCCCGCTTCGCGGGGCCCCTCGGGCGACGCTTCGGGGCGCCGTTCCATTCCAAGAAGTTGCAACGCAGCCATGTGCCCCAAAAACTGTGCAATTCACACCGTAGCGCCCTCACCCGGAAGGTGAGCGTCAAATAATACGGAATATTGTTACTAATCATAATACTGATCTATTAAATGAGCGGTCAACTACCGGATTTAGGTTCATTGATCAGGCGGTCGAGGCGCGACCTGCAACCAGCCCTCGGTGCACGCTTTGACCTCTGGATAATAACCTGCCGGATTCTCGCAGTAATACCAGTAATTGGATTGTAATACGGGCGCCGACGCGGGCGGTACCGTATCCGAACGCTGTATATACACTAACGGCACCGGGGGCACGACAGTTGCAGGGAGCGATGCGTAGTAAGGTGGGTAATAATACGGCGGACCCCAGCCATAACCGTAATAACCCAGACCATAGCCCAAGCCTAACCCCAGGCCCAGGCCGTACCCGCCAAAACCGTATCCATATCCGCGATAACCATAGCCACGGTAATGACCTCCCCAGTGTATTCCTCCGCGATGCGCCCCCATCCACGGGCCGCCTACACCTCCCCCTCCCCTGAAACCTGCTCCCCCGTGGCCGCCCCCAACGTGGCCCCCACCAACGTTTCCATCTCCAAAATGCCCACCTCCCATTTGCCCTCCGCCGACGCCGCCGCGCGCCCACGCCAAACTGCTCGGAATCGAACTCAGCAGGATGACGACAAGGTAGACTGATTGGACCTTTTTCATGAAATTCTCGTGATTGGCCGAAAATTACCCCTAAAAATTGTGCTGTTAATTTTATAAACGCTCAGACTCTGAATTCCCTCGATGTGCCCATCAACTCCCTTATTTTCCCAATGCATACTTCCAATTCATGTGTCGTTTATTAGACTGGACCAAGGCTTTATGAGTTTCCAACACGCACTGACGGTCTCCAACGCCCACTTCGCAAGGCGTCTCTAATCATGGAAAACCTGAAAACCGGTGAGTTGTATTATTACCGCAACCAGAACCCACTGACGTTCCCATCCTTTATAGCAGCACTGACAAGGACATCGTCACCGGCATCCTTGAACTCCAGCTTCCATAAGTAGACCGTGAAACCCTGCTGATTCAACTGGGCCAGAAACTTGGCGGTATAACCTTGCTTGAGGCGGGAGCCGAGAGATTCGCTGATGTTATCGAATATTTCTTCTGTTATACCGGCTTTGAACGCTGGATCCCCGGAGGACATAAAAGCTGCCAATGAATCGGATTGGATAGCCGAAAGCATGTTTTCCATCGTCGTCTCAACCGGCAGTGGAGCTTGGGCGAATGCAACATGCGGCGCGAATCCGAAGAGCAGCATACCGGAAAAAACAAGACGGCTCATGGTGGGAAACAACGATCCAAAAAGAAGCAGTCTCATAAGATTCCTCACTGCATAACGTTGATGGAAGCCGCTTTTGGCGTAAGTTTCAAGCTGATCACTCAGCGTGAGCAACTAATAAACAACAAATGACGCCTCAATCTTTATAGATTATAGACTTTGGGATAGCAAACCATCCTCCATAGCTGAGAACAAACGTAGGGTACCGCTTCCCGCCGGAACGCCAGGCATAGCGAGCTTTGCAGCGCCCAGGACTGATGGGGTGTTCCCGCATGTCGCTCGACTCAGCCCCGAACCCGGGATTAAGCCACGTTAGGTCATCACCATCAGGTCTCAAGTATTGCGGTTTTAATCTCTTGAAGAAAACCGCTAGCCCGTCTTCTTCATTCCTTGTCCGTGGCAACTCACCAGGAATGGAACTACCGGGGTGATGCAGGCCGAAATCCACCGTCCGACCGTCATCGGTTCTCCCAGGAGCAATGGAATTCCCTGATTTATCGCAATAAGGCACGATCCCACCACGACGGTGACCCAATAGGCCACGAACCGTGTATTGCGATCTTCAATAGAACATTTAATCGCACGCAAATGCCGCATTATGGTTTCCTCTCCCACCATGTTTACTCATCCGAATTTCCGGTAAAACTTGTCTTTATACCCACGAAATTATTTTCTCTGGAAATAGTCGCCAGCATCCAGGACCCCGAGACACACTGCGAGCGAAATTACGGCACACATGGAATACCGATCAGATAGCGTTTCCCCGCAGTGCGACGTCTACGAATGCATCAATCTCGACCTTCAATTCGTCGCGAGCAACCAACCCTTTTATCAGATGCTCCGGCAGGTCGTCATTGGCCGCCCCGGCGATCAGCCCCATGATCATGCCCCTGTGGACGCTGTCCCCACCGGCGTTGGCGTTGGCCAAAAGAGATTCCTCCACTCCAAGATCATGTTTCATGATGAGATACAGGAGCAGCGGAAGGCCGTGCTCCGGATAGCACGCAGTTGCAAGAACATGACGTATCACTTCACGCTCGGTATACTGCCGGGCGAATTGCACGACTTCATAAGGCGCATCGTCAAGTGTCACATGAAGCCGCCACATCTCATCTTTCGGGATGTTGCCGGGGCCATTATGCTTGCGATAAGCCGCGAAAAGCGCCTCGCCGGTGATACGAGGCGTGCGTATCGGCCTGGCATGCGCAGAAATGGCCTCGACCGGATCAGCACCGTTTACCAGCGAATTCAAAAGCGGAACAAGGACACCCAGCGCGCTTGCTGCATTTTCGGAACGGTGGGTGAGACACTGATGTTCCATGGCGAACCCAAGCCCTTGATAAGCGCTCTCGACCAGCATTGCAAGAACCATGGGACGTAAAACGCCGCCATGGGAGCCGATAGACCATATGTTGCGCTGCAATTCCGCGCAGGCATGAGGCGGCAAGCCTCGGGAATAATTCTCGAACCATCGCCGGATGTAGATCTCGGTATAGGGATCGCGGTTTTTCCCGGGTGTAGTGAGATGCTTTATAAACCCTTCAAGGAAGTCTTGCGGGTCATAGCGGCCCAACCGTATTACCGAACGCATGAGCACGCGAACCAGGTGGGCAGCAAGCGTGTTCTCCCCAGCCACCAGTCCGTGATGGTAGTGGAAGCGGTTTTCCAGCCGGGGAACGGGGTTGCCATGTTCGCTCTCCTGTTCCGAAGACTGGATAGCCGACTGACTATAACTGGTTTCATAGAAACGGACGTGTTCGTGAAGAATGTCATAGGGACGACCCAGGCGATTTGCGCTGTCAACATCCGGAGAGTATGTCATCCCGACCATGAAGCTTTCAGGATGAGGATGAGGCGCGGCCTCATATTTTTTGATACCACCATTGAAATATTGCTGGATATTACTCAGGCTGTAAAACCAATGCGCGGGCATTGCCAGCGCATCACCGATAAAAAGTCCCCAAAGCGCGTTCCGCATGCGCGTTTCCCGCGCTTCGGCCGTATTGACAGATTTCATGAGATTGAACTCCGATATGCTGCGATGCTGCACCAGTTTTTCTGGCAAATTACGCCGGGTACTGGCGCCCGCCCTACTGCCAATATTATGTAACCATCCATCAAACAGGACAACGCCTCTCTGCCGAAAACTCTCGAAAGGAGATGAATCCAGCGTGCCCGTGATATATATCTCGCCTGTCCTTCACGCTTGAGCTTGAAGTGAACTCACCCATTCTCACCCGCATTTTATGGGTTCGCGGCCTGCGGGCCTTTGGCGATGGCTACGTCAGTCTGCTGCTGCCGATCTATCTGATCGAGCTGGGCATGAATCCGTTTCAGGTTGGTATCATCACGACCGCCACCCTGATCGGCTCCGGCATCGTGACATTATTGGCTGGTTTCCAGGCCTATCGCTTCACCTATAAGGCGTTGTTGCTGACGGCGACTGCGCTGATGGCCGCAACCGGCTTCAGCTTTGCGGCCATCACTGAGTTCTGGCCCTTGCTGCTGGTGGCTTTCGTAGGGACATTGAACCCTTCCAGCGGCGACGTCAGCCTGTTTTTACCGCTTGAGCATGCGGTCCTCTCTCGATTTGTGGAGGACCGCCAGCGCACCGCCGTCTTCGTGCGGTATAGCATGGTCGGTGCCCTTGTGGCAGCCACTGGGGCGCTCGCTGCCGGGTTACCTGATTTTGCAGCGGCCTCAATCCAGATCGATGCCAGAGACTCACTGCAAGCCATGTTTGTGTTGTACGGCATAATAGGATTGTTGTGCGCGGCAATTTATGCAACCCTGCCAAAAGAAGCCGGAGCTACCGAGACGGGAACCGCAAACAAGGCCCGCTCCGCTCCATTGAAGAAATCCAGAAAGATCGTCTTTACTCTCGCTGCGTTATTCAGCCTGGATGCATTTGGCGGCGGCTTTGTGGTGCAGGCTATGCTGGCGTTATGGTTGTTCCAGAAGTTTCAGCTTTCCATTTCGATGGCCGGGACTATTTTTTTCTGGACCGGTATATTCTCCGCGCTCTCCTATCTCGCGGCGATTCGCATTGCCAACCGGTTTGGATTGATAAATACGATGGTATTTACGCATTTGCCCGCGAATATACTTTTGATTCTCATCCCATTCATGCCGACGCTGGGCTGGGCTATTGCACTATTGCTGATACGGAGCGGTCTTTCGCAAATGGATGTGCCGGCGCGAAGCTCATATGTCATGGCGATCGTGCCCCCGGCGGAACGCGCGGCGGCAGCGAGTATTACCTCGGTTCCGCGCAGCCTGGCATCCGCCGCAGGTCCTTTTCTGGCTGGTTACCTGTTAAGCATATCGTCGTTCGGCTGGCCGCTGGTTATCGCGGGCGGGCTGAAAATTATCTATGACTTGCTATTGCTTCGGATGTTTAGAACCGTGAAGCCACCGGAGGAAGGCGCCTGAACAACCAGGAGAATCTCTGAATAAATCCTGAAGGATATGTACGCACAGTTCACGGATGAAATTATCGCTACCTTTGGCCGGGCCTGAGTACCGGGCTCTTGACATACGTAATGTTTTTCGTTACGTTAATATATTATGATGCTTAGTTTTAAAGACAAAGAGACAGAAGAGTTTTGGCTTACAGGTAAAAACCGAAAACTTCCAGCAACTCTTAAAAAAAGAGCTTATGCCCGTCTTCAGGCACTGCACGCGGCCGAAGATATAAAGGATCTTCTCGTTCCTCCCGGCAATCAGTTGGAAAAGCTGAAGGGTGAGCGGAAGGCTGAGCATAGTATCCGTATAAATAAACAATGGCGCATCTGTTTTATCTGGAGAGATGGCGATGCGCACGATGTAAAAATCGAAGACTATCACTAGGAGTTAAGGTAGTGATTACAAAAGACAACCGCAGGAACCTGATTTCTCATCCCGGCGAGATACTCAAAGGGGAGTTTCTAGAGCCGCTTGGTATTAGCGTATATGCCTTGGCAAATGCTATAGGCGTTCCCCGTACGCGCCTAAACGACATTGTTTTGAAAAGGCGCGGTATTTCTGCCGATACAGCCCTGCGTCTTGCTCGTTTCTTCGACATGACACCGAATTACTGGCTGAATCTTCAAACGCACTATGACCTTGTTATGGCCGAGACTGAGCCTGAAAATACGCTGGCCAAAGTTCTAACCTTGAAAGATATCAAGAAAGAGGCCGTCCATGCGTAACACAAAAACTTGAAGTTATGCCGCCGTGACCAAGGAGGCCGAATGGCGCATCACCGTCCTTATGACCAAATCACGTCATTCGTCGTATCCACAAGAGGCGACGATGCTGCGCAATTGAGCTTATGGCGTGTATCTCCTATGGGATGATCTTACCAACGGCTGACGCAAGAAGGGCGAAGGGAAGCGCATGGAGGCGCTTATCCGCACTAGCGGGATGTAATGTTCACTGGCTTCATATACTTCGCCTGATCGTCGAAGCGCTTATTGTGTTAACAAAACATAGACTATCTGCCGCCCCCCAGTTTCTGCTAAAGAATTTTGGCAAAGGAAAAAAGCACCATTGCATGTGTTCGTCAAGCAACTTCGAGACGAATGCTCGAAACGTAGCTGGAGAAAGCCGGTTTTATGATTTTCAGTTCGAAGTACAATAGGGTTTTCCTCCCAATGAACAGTCTCATGCAATTTCCATTTCCTGCCTTCTATCCTGTCTGCTCCGTGGATGCGACGACGCCATCGTTATCGACATCGTTACGTCATATGGCTGCGTACCGCGCCATCCGGCAAGCGGGCAGTTAAGGTCCTTCATGCTGGAACTGCGCCATATCGGAAAAGCCTATGCGAGCGGACGGCGGGTGTTGGCCGATTTGTCCTATATTCTCGACGCCGGCGAGTATGTGGCGATCATGGGCGAGTCCGGGGTCGGTAAATCCACACTATTGAACCTGATCGCCGGTTTGGACGCCCCGGACTCGGGCGAAGTGCTGATTGACGGCATCGCCATGTCGTCATTGGATGACGATGCGGCAACGCGGTTGCGACGCAAGGAATTCGGCTTCATTTTTCAGGCTTTTCACATTCTGCCGCATCTGACGCTGAGCCAGAACATCGCCCTGCCCTTGCTGTTGAATGGTATTCAGGCCGAAGAAGCCGCGGAGCGAACCGAGCAAATGCTGCTCGCTGTTGGCCTAAGCGGCAGAGGAGACCACTTCTCGCGCCAACTGTCGGGTGGCGAGTTACAGCGCGTCGCCATCGCCCGAGCGTTGGTCCACCGCCCGAAGCTGATCCTGGCGGATGAACCCACGGGCAACCTCGACCCGGATACGGCCCACGACATCCTCACTCTGATGCGCGCCGAAATCAAGGCGAACGGCGCCTCCGGCATTATTGTTACTCACTCGCTCGCAGCAGCGGCAACGGCAGACCGCGTGCTGGTGCTGACAAAAGATGGATTGCATCCATTAAACCCGGAAAGTTCGGCAGCATCACCTCAAAGCAGATGGCGAAGCTGACGCATAGCGACGCGCTTTCCCGCTGGTTGTTGTGGGGCGAATGGCGGGCCCATCGGTCGCAAGCCGCGGTCGCCGTCGCTGCAATCGCGATAGGGGTGGCGCTCGGGTTTGCGATACATCTGATCAACGCGGCCGCCTTCAATGAATTTTCGGCCGCCGCCAGAAGTGTTTCCGGTCAATCCGACCTTCAGGTGCGCGGCGCACAAGCCACCTTCGATGAATCGCTTTTCCCGGCTCTGGCAGAATATGATGGTGTCGAACTCGCCAATCCGGTGTTGGAGCTCGATGTCGCCATCCCCGGCAATCGCGACGAAAACAAGGGCGCCACCCTGAAAATTCTCGGGCTGGATATTTTTCGCGCCTCGATCATGACGCCGGACCTGATCGGCATCCCGGCTGAAGACAAGCTCTTCGATATCCTGGCGGACGACGCCATCTTCCTGTCTCCTGCTGCAATGGAATGGCTGGGCGTAAAATTAGGCGATCCACTGAAATTGCGCGTCGGAACCCAGGCTATCACACTACGGGTTGCCGGTGGTTTGACACGGGCCCGCGCAGGGCAACGGATCGGCGTGATGGATATCGGCGCGGCGCAATGGCGCTTCCAGCGTATCGGCCAGTTATCGCGCATCGAATTGAAACTGGTGCCGGGTATCGGTCATGCCGCATTCAAGGCAGCGCTTGAACAGGAACTGGAACTGCGCGGACAATTTCTGGTCACGGAACCCGCGGATCAGGAAACCCGTGTTGCCAATATGTCGCGCGCTTATCGCGTCAATCTGAACATGCTTGCCATGGTGGCGCTGTTCACCGGCACATTCCTGGTATTCTCGACGCAGGCACTTTCGGTCGTTCGGCGGCGCCACCAATTCGCTCTGTTGCGTGTGCTTGGGCTGACGCGACGGCAACTGCTGGGTCAAATTTTGCTGGAGGGGGGCTCTCTTGGCATCGTTGGTTCGCTGTTGGGTCTCGCCTTGGGTTACGTAGCGGCCGCTACCGCGCTGCATGTTTTTGGTGGAGACCTGGGAAGCGGATTTTTTTCCGGGGTGAAACCGAGCGTGCATTTTGACCCGGTGGTAGCGACGTTCCTTTTTTTTCTGGGACTCAGCACCACCTTGCTGGGTAGCGCCGCGCCCGCCTGGGAAGCGGCAACCGCCAAACCGGCGCCGGCGCTGAAGTCCGGTAGCGAAGATGCCGCACTCTCGAAGTTGGCTACGTCCTGGCCTGCCCTGGTATGTCTGGCGTTGGCGGGTGTGCTCACGCAGTTGCCGCCAATTTTCGAATTGCCGATCTTTGGTTATCTTGCGGTGGTGCTGTTGCTGATAGGCGGCATTGCGCTCATGCCGCGTCTGTCGGCATTGATTTTCTCCGCTGTGTTTTCCGCCATAAGCAAACGCACATCCCGAGCCATGCCGTTATTGGCGTTGGCCCGGCTGGCCAACGCCCCCAATCAGGCCTCTATCGCGCTGGGCGGCGTCCTGGCCAGCTTTACGCTGATGGTATCGATGGCGATCATGGTCGCCAGTTTTCGCGTTTCGGTCGATGACTGGTTGAAACATATCCTGCCTGCCCAGTTATACGTAAAGACGGCAACGAGCGGAGATACGCGCGGTCTTACTCCAGATGAGATGGCGACGCTCGCGGCCACGCCCGGTATCTCTCGTGCGGACTTTTTTCGCTCATCGCAACTGACGCTCGATCCACGCCGGCCCAGCATCGCGCTGATTGCCCGGCCCATTGACGTGGCCGATCCCGGCAATACCCTGCCGATGACGGGCGAAGTGGTCGCACCTGCCTTGCTGCCGAAGGATGCGATACCGATCTGGGTATCCGAAGCAATGGTTGATCTATACGGCTATACGCCAGGCACACGGGTAACGCTGCCACTAGCGACCCCTCCCCCCGTTTTCGTCGTCGCCGGGGTATGGCGCGATTATGGGCGGCAATTCGGCGCGATACAGATGCGGTTGACGGATTACCAGGCGCTGTCCGGGGACAACAAAGTAAATGATGCCGCGGTTTGGCTGCAAGAAGGCGTTACACCTGAGCAGGCAATTGCATCGATGAAGCGCTTGCCGTTCGGCGATGCGCTGGAATTCTCTGAACCCAGCGAGATACACGCGTCCAGCCTGAAATTTTTCGACCGAAGCTTTGCGGTAACCTACCTGCTGGAAATGGTTGCGATCGTCATAGGGCTGCTCGGGGTCGCAGCAAGTTTTTCGGCACAAGCTTTGGCACGCGGCAAGGAATTCGGCATGCTGCGCCACATCGGCGCGACCCGCCGCCAGATCCTGGCGATGCTGGCGGTAGAAGGCGGCCTCGTGACTGTGCTGGGCATTGTGCTCGGCTTCGCGCTTGGCGGTTGCATCAGCCTCATTCTCGTCTTCATTGTCAATCCTCAATCATTCCACTGGACCATGCAGTTGAACCTGCCATGGAGAGGATTGCTGTCGGTAGCTTTTGTATTAACGGCATCGGCCGCTTTGACCGCGCTGCTATCGGGCCGCCACGCGGTATCAGGCAATGCAATACGTGCAGTAAGGGAGGATTGGTGATGGAAATTTTGAAATGCAGCGCTGCCCATATCGGTTCTTCCCGCAAGCGAAAATACCGGCTTTTCGGCATCACGAAAGGGTCGGTGCGGATACTGAACATGGTCGTCACATTATTTATTGCCGGGTTCCTGGCTACACCCACCTCCGCTGAGCCGCCCAGATTTTCCCAGGTTGTCCCGGGCGTGCCCCTCGTCTTTCCGCAGGATTTCGGGTCTCACCCCGACTTCCGCAACGAGTGGTGGTATGTCACAGGCTGGCTGGAAACGCCAGACAAAAAACCGCTTGGCTTCCAGATCACGTTTTTCCGTGTGGCAACCGAGCACAACCGGGCCAATCCGAGCCGTTTTGCTCCCAAACAACTCATCATCGCACACGCGGCGTTATCGGATCCTGCGGTAGGTAAACTGTTGCACGACCAGAAAAGCGCGCGCGAGGGTCTTGGCCTGGCTTATACCAAAGAAGGCGATACGGATGTGAAGCTGGGTGATTGGTACATGTTGCGCGAGGAAAATGGTCGCTACCAGACGACTATAAAGGCACGCGACTTCATGCTGCGCTTCTCGCTGACACCCACGCAAAAGCCAATGCTGCAGGATGACAACGGCTTTTCACACAAAGGGCCGCTACCGGAACAAGCCAGTTATTATTATAGTGAACCGCAGCTGCAAGTGACGGGAACCGTCACTCACAACGACAAGGAGACGGCTGTCAAGGGTATTGCCTGGCTCGACCATGAGTGGTCCACCGCCTATCTCGATCCCAGCGCCGAGGGATGGGATTGGGTAGGCGCCAATCTCGATGATGGCTCTTCCCTGATGGCATTTCTGATTCGCGGAAAAGACGGTCGTAAAGTATGGGCATATGCGGGAATCCGCGATGCTTCCGGCCGCTTTACGCGGTTCGAGCCGGACCAGGTAAGCTTTCAGCCGCAGCGTACCTGGCGCTCCCCGCATACGGACGCCGTTTATCCGGTGGAAATGCGAATTCAAACCGGCTCGACCGTATGGCTGCTGACGCCACTGCAAGACGACCAGGAGCTCGATTCCCGGCAATCGACGGGTGCGGTTTATTGGGAAGGCGCGGTCACGGTAAGCCGCGATGGCAAACCCGCGGGCCGCGGTTATTTTGAAATGACCGGGTATGTAGAATCGCTGAAGCTGTGAGTATAGCTACGAATATAATCAAACCAGATGCTGATCAAGTCAGGTGCGCAACCGTTGTTTCCAGCACATGGATGAACTGGCCCGGAGAAACGCCCAGCCCTATCAGAAGTAATGCCAGCAACGCCAGTGTTACACTTTCCGCAAGCGAAGCCGGTACCGCGGGCGTGCCTGGTCCAGAGGCTGCCTCCGGGCCGTATGCGCACATGACTGCAATGATGCGCAAATAGTAGTAGAGCCCCATTGCGCTGCCAACCACAAGAACGATGACGAGCAGCCACAAGGATTCACCGATGGCGGCTGCAAGTACGTAGAACTTGCCAATGAACCCCATTGTCAGCGGAATACCTGCAAGTGACAGCAGCATGGCGGTAAGTACGCCCGCGAGCCAAGGCCTGCGCCAGAACAAGCCGGCGTAGTCAGTAAGCATATCGCTGTCCTGTTCCGGCATCCCCCTGGACAATACCGTAACAACGCCGAAAGCACCCAGCATCGTAATGAAATAAGCGGCCAGGTAGTATGCCACTGCCTCGACCGCCATCGCGCCGAACGCCAGGAACCCGACCAGCAGATAGCCAAGCTGTGCGATAGATGAATAGGCAAGAATTCGCTTGATATTATCCTGGCGCAAGGCGAGCAGGTTTCCTGCCAATATCGTAACGATTGCGACGAGGCTCAACGCCATCACGACCGATTGCGACTGGTGCGCGTCCGCCGTGACGAAATAACGTAGCAGCATCGCAAGCATGGCGCCTTTCGAAACCGTTGCAATGAACGCGGATATCGGTGCAGGCGCGCCTTCATACACGTCTGGCGTCCACATATGGAATGGCACCAGCGCGAGCTTGAATCCGGCGCCGACCAGGATCAGCGCAAGCCCGGCAAGTCCATAAGCGTCGAGCCCTTGCGTAAAGACGGCAGGCAGGGCGCCAATCCGCGCGAACTGCATCGTACCCAGTTGCGCATAGATCAACGCCATGCCGAACAGCAGGAATGCCGAGGAAAAGCCTGCCAGAATCAGGTATTTAATGCCTGCTTCGAGTGGACGCTCGGCGCTTCGGGGGTAGGCTATCAGCGCAAAAAGCGAAACGCTGAGCAACTCCAACCCGAGCAGAAGTGAGGCGAAATGGCTGCTCGCCACCAGCACCGCACCGCCGAGCGCAGCCAGCAGCAGCAGGATATAAAGCGCTTCATGGTGGCTTTCCCGGCCGCCGAAATAGCGATAGCAGAGAACAGTGACGACAAAGGTCGCAGCAAAGATGAGGCCCATGTAGAACAGCGCGTAGTTATCCAAGATCAGCAGCGGGGTAACCTGACGCGGCCCGAAACTTGCCGCCAAAGGCAACGCCGCAAGGGAGATGATCAGCCCGAGCAGCGTCAGCACCATCACCGGCTGTGAACGGCGATAAAAACCAGCGACGAGCATCCCCGACACCGCACTTGCCGCAACAATGATGAGCGGCAGCAAGACTAGCAGATCGGAGTGCGTCAGGATCATTCGGCACCCGAGTGATATTGCCCCGTCGCAATGTTCCGCGGACCATCAATGGCGAGCGCTGCCGTATCAAGCACCGGTTGCGGGTACAGCCCCAGCCATAGGGTAATGGCCGCCATTGAATACAGGGTCGCCATTTCCCGGCCTGATAGATCATGTAGTTGCCAACCATGCGTATTCTCGCCATGAAAAATTTTCTGCACGAGCGCAAGCCCATACACGACACTGGTTACGAATGCCACGGCCGCGACAGACGCCAGCACGCTGTTGACGCGGGATAATCCCATCAGTACCAGGAATTCCCCGACGAAATTACCCATTCCCGGCAGCCCAAGCGCGGCAATGGCAAAAAACAATCCCATCGCCGCCAGGCGCGGCATGACGCCCCACACGCCTCCAAAGCGACGCATATCGCGTGTGTGGGTCCGTTCCTGCAAAATGCCAGCAATTACAAACAGTGCTCCCGTACTGATGCCGTGCGCGATCATTTGCATCACGGCCCCCCCAAGCGACCAAGGATTCCAGGCGAATATCCCGACCACCGCAAAACCCAGGTGACTCACGCTGGTGTAGGCCACGAGGCGCTTGAAATCTGTCTGGGCGAACGCCAGGAAAGCCCCGTAGAGAATTCCGATTGCTCCCAACGCCATCGCCACCGGGGCAAAATACCCCGCCGCCTGGGGAAATAGCGGAACAACGAAGCGCAATAGCCCGTAGGCTCCGGTTTTCAGTAGCACACCTGCAAGAATCACGCTTCCTGCTGTCGGCGCCTCGGTATGTGCGTCCGGCAGCCAGGTGTGAAATGGCACGATGGGCGTCTTGACTGCGAACGCAATGAAAAAGCCGAGCATGATCCACAGCTCGGTGGAGGGAGACATGGCCGTATTCAACAGCTCGAAATAATCGAATGTCAGGACTCCAGTGCTGCCGTAGTGGATGAATACCAGCGCAAGAATTGCCACCAGCATGAACAGACCGCTCCCCTCGGTGAAAATGAAGAACTTGATCGATGCATACTGCCGCTTCTCATGGCCCCAGATCGCAATCATGAAATACATCGGCACCAGCATCAGCTCCCAGAAGAAGAAAAACAGGAACAGGTCCAGCGCAAGGAATACGCCGACCGCCCCTGCCAAAGTCCATAGCAGGTTGAAGTAAAAGAACCCGGCACGCTCCTGGATTTCCGTCCAGGAACATGCCACCGATACCACCCCCAGAAAAGCGGTCAGCACGACCAGGATGAGGCTTATTCCATCCATGGCTAGATGAAAGCTCACTCCGAAACGCGGAATCCACTCCGCCCTGATCTCGGCAAGCCACCCTCCGTGAGCGGGAAGAGCCATAGCGCTGGCAGACTGCAGCCAAAGCCATATCGTCAATACGAGCTCGATGCCCGCCGTAGCCAGCGCAACCCACTTCGCAGAGCCTGGGTGCCAGCGTTCAACCACCCATGACAGCACACCGCCGGCCACCAGGATGAAAATTAATGTGGGGAGAATCATGCGAATATCCCGATGAATATAATACCGATCGATCCGGCGGCAATCGCCGCCGCATAGCGGCGTACCTGTCCGCTTTGCGTTGCACTCAAGGCGCGATAGAGAAACAGACAAAGCTCGGCCAGGCCGCTGTAGATATAGTCGATCACGTCGTGCCGATCGACCTTCTGGAGCCACCTAAGTGTGAATGAAATCGCCATTTTGTAGATATTGTCGATCACGTCGTTCCGATCGGCGTACGCAAGCCAGAGATAGGGCCGGACGAACAGGAACTCGTAAAACCGGTCGAAACCCCAGCCAAAATGCCAGAACTTCCGGATCCTTGCCAATGCCGGGATCAGCATCAGTCCATGGAGAAAGGCGGGATATCTCAGAAACAACAGGTACGCCAACGCGATGCTGCCAAGAGAGGCAGCCATTGCGAGCAGTTCCAGAATGGTTTCGTCATTTTTACCGTCATGAACGACCTGAGCCGGCGGCAAGGCATGCTGAACAAAGCTGGAAAACAGCGTTAAATTGCCGAGAAAAGGTGGAGTTTCAATCCATCCGCCGACTATAGAGAATGCGGCAAGAACTATAAGCGGTATAGTTATGCGCAGCCCTGGCCGTCTGGTATCGGGGGGCGTCGCAGCCCTCGCTTCGCCAAAAAAAACGAGAAACACCACGCGAAAGATGTAGAGGCCAGTCAATATTGCACCTCCCCATCCCGCAGCCCATAACCATGGATTCCCTCCTGCTGACGACCAGGCCTGCCAAAGAATCAGGTCCTTGCTGTAGAAGCCCGCAGTAACGAGCGGTAGCGCCGCGAGCGATGCGCTGCCAATCAGAAAAGTCCAGAATGCAACGGGAAGTTTTTTCCTGAGCCCACCCATCCGGAAAATATCATGTTCCTCGTGCAGGCTCATGATGACCACACCTGCGCTCAGGAACAACAGAGCCTTGAAGAAGGCGTGAGTCATCAGGTGAAAGATGGCTGCCGACCAGGCGCCCACCCCTAGCGCGAGGAACATATAGCCGATCTGGCTGATGGTCGAATACGCGAGCACGCGCTTGATGTCTTTTTGGGCAAGTGCACTGAACCCCGCCAGCAGCAGGGTAAGGGCGCCTATTACTGCTACCGCCAGTTGTACGGGTGGCGCAAGCGAAAAGAGCACATGCGTGCGGGCGATCAGATAGACGCCTGCCGTTACCATCGTCGCAGCATGCATCAGCGCGCTCACCGGCGTGGGGCCGGCCATTGCGTCAGGCAGCCAGACCTGTAGCGGGAACTGGGCAGATTTGCCCACCGCACCGCCAAGCAGAAGCGCTGCAGCGAGAATAGCGAGTTCCGATCCCTCCGGCCACTGCTGCGTCACACGCTGCATCAACGACTGGATATCAAGAGTTCCCAGATGGGTAAACAGCAGAAAAAGACCGAGCGCCATAGCGGTATCGCCGATTCGCGTAACGATGAATGCCTTGCGCGCCGCGCGCCCGTTGCCAGAATCCCGATACCAGAATCCGATCAGTAGATAGCTGCAAAGCCCCACCCCTTCCCAGCCAAGGTAAAGAAACAGCAGATTGTCGGCAAGAACCAGGATACACATCGAACCGACAAAGAGATTCATGTAGGCGAAAAAGCGCGCATAGCCGTCATCGCCAGTCATGAATTCCGTCGAATAGAGGTGGATCAGGAAACTGATGATGGTCACGACCAGGACCATCACCAGTGATAACGCGTCGAGATAAAAGCCGATCCCTGGCGAGAAACCGGCCACAGCAATCCAGATCCATGCTTCCTGCCGAAAGACAAAGCCCGGCGGTGGCACAGCGATGAAGTCTATCCCGATCAGGATGGCGATGAGTGCCGAGAGCGCCACCGAGCTCGTCCCAATTACCGCAATACTGCGATGCCCCAGATATTTTCCGCTGAGCGCCAGCACCAGGAAACCGGCCAGAGGCAGCGTGGGAATAAGCCAGAGCAGGGGCAGCATGTTATCCCCGCATCTTGCTCACCGCGTCGGCGTCCAGGGTCTGGAAGCGGCGATGGAGCAACAGCAGCAGTGCGAGGCCGACCGAGACTTCCGCCGCTGCCACCGCGAGGATGAAGATGAACATCGCCTGGCCATCGGCTTGCTCCCACCGCGCACCGGCAACCACGAAGGCAAGCCCCGCCGCATTGAGCATGATCTCGATCGACATCAGGATGAAAATCAGGTTGCGCCGTACCAGGACACCGATCACCCCCAATGCGAACAGGATTGCCGCCAGCATCAGCCCGTGATGCATGGGGATCGCGGCAATGGCCTCAGCGGTTCTCATGGTCGCGCCCATTCCCGCGCAGGCCTTCATGCCACCCCAGATGACAGGCGCCTACCAATCCTGCCAGCAACAGCAGTGAAGCAAGTTCAACACCCAGCAGATAGGGACCGAAAAGGATGATGCCGACCTCCTTCGCATCCACCACCGCAGCGCCGGTGAGCGTGCTGCCGCCTTGCGTGAGGATATAGAGCAGCTCAGCCAGCAGCAGCGCCGCCAGGAGAGCGGGCCCAGCCCACATGCCGGGATTCAGCCAGTCCCGCTCCTTGGCTGCCGCCGCTTTGCCGAGGTTGAGCATCATCATGACAAACACGAACAGCACCATGATCGCGCCTGCGTAAATGATGACTTCCAACGCGGCCGCAAAGGGTGCGTCCAGCACATAAAATACGATTGCCACGGCAAGCAGGGAGACGATCAGGTAGAGCAGCGCATGCACGGCGCTCAAGCCCACGACGACCATCAACGTTGCCGCGATGGCGATGCCTCCGGAAAGATAAAATGTGAATTCCATGGCGCCTCCGTGCTTCCAATTCTGTTTCGGAATTCAAGGCAACAGGCGATGCAGATCCACGGGCGGCGCCTCGTCCTCGGCATCGCCTTTATCCTTGCCCTTGATCGCAAGGCCCGCCATCCGGTAGAAGTTATAGCCGGGGTATTTTCCAGTGCCATCGATCAACAGATCCTCTTTTTCGTACACCAGGTTTTTCCGGTCGTATTCACCCATCTCGAAGTCTGGCGTAAGCTGGATCGCGTCGGTGGGACAGGCTTCTTCGCAGTAACCGCAGAAAATGCAGCGGGAAAAATTGATGCGGAAGAATGACGGGTAGCGCCGCCCGTATTCATCTTCCGTTGCCTGGAGCGCGATGCAGTCCACCGGACACGCCGCGGCGCAGAGATAACAAGCCACACAACGTTCTTCTCCGTCAGGGTCGCGGCTCAGGATGATGCGGCCGCGCCAGCGGGGCGGAATAACAGGCTTTTCGTCCGGGTACTGGATCGTTACCCGGCGCCGGAACATGTGCAGAAAGATCGTCCACATCGTTTTCAGAGAATTCCACATGTCATTTTTCTCCTCAAGCCGCAGCACCCGGCACTCTCATGATTCCCATGCCAATACGATCGCCCCCGTGACCAGCAGATTGACCAGGGTGAGGGGCAGCATCACTTTCCAGCCATAGGCCATCAATTGGTCGTAGCGGGGCCGTGGCAACGACGCTCGCAAAAGAATGAAGAAACCGATGACAATGAAGGTTTTAAGCAGAAACCACATCAATGGAGGCAATAGCGGCCCCAGCCAGCCGCCAAAGAACAGTGTCACCATCATCGCCGAAATGAGAATGACGCCAACGTATTCGCCGATAAAAAACAGCCCGAACTTCATGCTGGAGTATTCGGTGTGGAAACCGGCGACCAACTCGTTCTCCGCCTCTGGGAGATCGAAAGGCAGCCGGCGCGCTTCGGCAATGCCGGCAACGGTAAAGGTTATGAACCCGAGGATCTGCGGAATGCAAAACCACAGGTCTTCCTGCGCCGCGACAATATCGCGCAGATTGAACGAGCCGGCCAGCATGACCACGCCCATCAGCGAGAGCCCCATGAAGACCTCGTAGCTCAGCATCTGTGCCGCTGCCCGGAATCCGCCCAGCAGTGAGTATTTGTTATTCGAGGCCCATCCGCCCAGAACAATGCTGTAAACCCCCAGCGAGGACATGGCGAGGAAAAATAATAAGCCAATGTTCAGATCGACTACGCCGATGCCCGGCGCAACGGGCACAACGGCGAACGCAAGCAACGCGGTGATGGCGATGATTACCGGCGCCAGCACGAACAGGGTTTTTTCGGCAAACGGCGGCACCCAGTCTTCCTTGGCGAGGAGCTTGATCGCATCGGCGACGATCTGCAGCAGACCGAACGGTCCGACCCGGTTCGGCCCATAGCGGTCCTGCCAGACGCCGAGCAGGCGACGCTCGATCCAGGACAACAGCGCCGCGAAACTGAACACAACGGCCAGAATCAGGATCACGTTCGACCAGGCAAGCGCCAGTTCGCTCATGATGGAGTCTCCTTCCCCATCCTTGTCACCTTGCCCCATGCCGGCACGACGATTCCAGCCAATGGCAGCAAACCGACAGGGATGCCGGCGGAGCCGCGCTGCAACCCGGGCTCCAACCGCACCGGCAGCCTATACTTCTGGCCGGAATTCCGTTTTAACTGCAGTTGCGAGTCGTCTCCGGCGGCAAGGCCGAGCTCCGCCGCATCGCCTGGATTGAGCGCAAGGTATGGCTTTGCCGCAAGTTCTGCAAGTGCAGGCGCGAGCGCACTCAACTCCTCTGTGCCGAAGATATGACGGAGCGGCACGACCAGCCATTCGCCCGCGCGCCGCTCGAATGCTGACGGTATGTTGGTAAAGTACTCGACTTTTCCGGCCGGTAGCGGCTCGATCAGACGCACACCCGGATCCCCGCCGGTGAGCGCCCCCCCCACTTCGTCCTGAAATTTGTTGAGTGCCTGTACCGAGTTCCAGCCGGGTGCCCAAAAACGCGGATTGAGCGCCGGCGGAGGATGGTTCGGATATCCTTCCATCGAGAATGAGAGCGGCGCATCCGGATCTTCGGGTGGCTCGGGTTCATGCACGTCGATGTTCGCCAGCATGGCGGTGCGCCCGCTGTAACGATGTGGCTGGCGGGGGACCTTCTGGCCATCAATGCGAAAATCTGCCGTCGGCGCAGCTCGCAAAATAGGTTGTAATCCTGGAATTGAAGCAGCGCAGGCGGCAGTCACCTGGTCCAGGTTCAGCCAGGGATCGTCTTTATCAACCCCGGCTGCCGTTATGAGATCTTGCGCCCAACGCCAGCTTTCCTGAATATCGCCCTGGGGGACGAACACCTGAAAGAAGCGCTGCGCCCGGCCTTCATTATTCACCAGCGTGCCGTCCGTCTCGGCGAAAGTACCGGCTGGCAACACCATGTCCGCCCCCGCGCTGGTCGCATGGCTGATATGGTCGATGACCACAACGTTCCTTGCGGCCGCGAGGAACTGATCGACTGCTGCAGCGTCAGCGCGGTGGTAAAGATCATTTTCCAGGATAATAACGGTGTCGGCTGCGATCCCTGTATATGCAGCGGTGCCAAGCACTGTCTCGAACGCCAGTTCGAGAGTGGCGCCGCCTATCATGGCCGCACCCAGGCTGTTACATTCAGGAACCGCGAAGCAAAGCTCCGCCGGATGCCCCGTATTGCATAGCGCCCACGCCACGCTGGCTGCCGCCTCCAGGACGGCCGCGCTGGCGCAACCCATGCCGGAAACGACGAGAGGGCGCTCCGCGGCCTTTAGCGCTTTTGCGATGGTATCGGCCAGCGTCCGTATCGTATCCGGTAGGTCCGGTACCGGCGGCGCCCTCGAATCGAGTGCATGCGCCACTGCGAACCCGAGACGGGCCAAATCGTCGGGAACCCCGCGAAACATCTCCGTAGCAACATCGTCGAGCCGGGTGGCGGCGATGGCAGCGACAAATAGCGGCCCCCGCTCCTGCTGCACTGCCGCACGCACCGCATGGTCGTTCCAGTGTGGAATATGCATCTTCTCGGCAATTTTCTGCGGCTGGCGCCGGATCGACTGGCGTAGCGTAAGCGCCAGTAGCGGCGCGGTATTGGTTACATCTTCGCCCAGCACCAAAACGGCGTCGGCAAGCTCCACCTCGTGCAATGATGGCGAACGTGCCGGACCCTGCCCCAGAATATCCAGCATGGAAGCGAGTAGACGACCATCCTGTTCGGAAACGCCGGCATAAAACCGTTCGGGCCCAACCAGCGTGCGTAACGCAAAATTGGCTTCGATCGAGGCGCGCGGAGACCCGATACCAATTGTCCTGGTTCCATTGGCCACCAGCCCGGCCAGAAACTGTATGGCTTCACCTTTGCTGATGGACTGCAAGGGTGCGCTTCGGTCTTTCCGCAGAGCCGGACGCTGGATACGCTGTTCGCTATTGACGAAGTCGTACCCGTAACGTCCGCGGTCGCATAGAAAATAGCCGTTGACCGCGCCATTGAAACGATTGTGAATTCGACGCAATGTGCCGTAGCGCTCGCCGGGGATCGTGTTGCAGCCCAACCCGCAGTGCACACATACTGAAGGCGCCGTCTGAAAATCCCACTTGCGCGTGTAATGCTGCTTCAGGGACTTGTCGGTGAAAACACCGGTGGGGCAGACCTCCACCAGATTCCCGCTGAACTCGCTTTCAAGAGTACCGTCCTGATGACGGCCAAAGTAGACCTGGTTGCGCAGCACCAGCGCATCGAAATCACGTCCGCCGGCATAGTCGCGGTAGAAGCGTGTGCAGCGGTAGCACTGGATGCAGCGGTTCATCTCGTGGTTAACGAGAGGACCGAGGTTCTGGTTGTGAAAGGTACGCTTCCGGCCGCGATAACGGCGATAAGTATGCCCCGTCATTACCGTCATATCCTGCAGATGGCATTCGCCGCCCTCATCGCACACCGGGCAATCGTGCGGATGGTTGACCATCAGCCATTCGATTATGCTTGTGCGGAATTCCCGCGCCTCGGGATCCTCGATCGAGATGCGGGCACCGTCTGTGGCTGGCGTCATGCAGGCCATGACAATCTTGCCGTGCTTGTCCTCTTCGTTCTTGAACTGCTTGATGGCGCATTGCCGACACGCGCCTACCGAGCCTAATGCGGGGTGCCAGCAGAAATATGGAAGGTTGAGCCCCAGTGAAAGACATTGTTGCAGCAGGTTTTCTCCGTCTTTCACGGGATAGGGTCGATTGTCGATGTGGATCGTCGCCATCTTCATCTCCACGGACACCGTTTCTCGCGGATGTGCCGGTCGAAATCGTCTCCAAAATACTTGAGGCCGCTTTGCAGTGGTTCCGCGGCGCCGGGCGCCAGTGCGCAAAACGTATGCCCCGGGCCCAGCAGGCGCGCATGAGATTGGAGCCGTTCCAGATCCGAGACTTGCCCCTTGCCATCTTCCAGGCCTTTCAGTATCTGTTCCACCCACGACAGCCCGGACCAGCAAGGCGTGCACCAGCCGCATGATTCCTGCGCAAAGAAGTGTTCCAGATTGTGCAGCATGCCGACAGGGCAGGTCTTGTCGTCGAGGATAATCATGGTGCCGGTGCCAAGGCGGCTACCCGCCGCCTGCATCGAGTCAAAATCCATCGCCACATCAAGGTGGTCGGTGACCATGAAATCAGTCGATGCCCCACCCGGCAGGAGACCACGAAACTTGTATCCATCCCGCATGCCGCCGGCGTGCTCTTCCAGAATTTCGCGGATGGGCGTGCCCATCGGCAATTCCCACAGTCCCGGTTTGTTCACTCTTCCGCTCACGCCATACAGCTTGGTGCCGCCATCCGAGCAACGGCTCAGGCTCCTGAACCATGCCGCGCCGTGGTTCACGATATGCGGCACGCAGCATAGTGTTTCGACATTGTCGACGACGGTGGGCTTGCCCCACAGGCCGCTTACCTGGGGATAGGGAGGCTTGGCTCTTGGATTGGCGCGCTTGCCCTCGAGTGCGTTCAGCAACGCGGTCTCTTCCCCGCACATGTAGCGTCCGGCGCTGACGTGGAGGTGCAGCTCCAGGCTGTACGCCGAGTCGGCAATATTCCTGCCCAGGTAGCCTTGGCGGTAGGCCTCGGCGATCGCCTGCTCCAGCCGTTGCGCCGCCAGCTTGTAAGCCCAGCGCAGGAAAATGTAGCTGACATCGGCCTGAATCGCATACGCACTTACGATCATGCCTTCTATTAGCTGGTGCGGGTCGCCTTCGAGCAACAGGCGGTCCTTGAATGTGCCGGGTTCCATCTCATCCGCATTGCAGATGAGATATTTTGGATGGGGCGCGTCGTCTCCCATGGGCACGAAGCTCCATTTCTGAGCAGTGGGAAAACCTGCGCCGCCGCGCCCGCGCAGGTTTGCCTCCTTCACTGCCGCCATCACTTCGCCGGGCGCCATGCGCAACGCCTTGCGCAGCGCCGCATAGCCGCCTGCCTTTTCATACTGCGCGAGATTGGGCGGTGTTTTTCCCGGTGCGATGTTACGGGTCAGCGGTGTTTCCATCAGGCGGCTCTCTTTTTTCCTTTTTTTCTTCCCGTATTTCGTTCATCTGATATTTCGCCAGGATTTCATCGATCCCGGCAGGGTCCAGGTCTTGATAATGCGCGCTGTCTATCATCATCGCCGGCGCATGGTCGCAGGCACCAAGGCATACATTCGGCAACAGGGTGAAACAGCCATCGGCGGTGGTCTCGCCCAGCCCGATACCCAACCGTGCATGCAAATGTTCACACAGCCCGTCGTAACCCATGATCCAGCAACTCACGCTGTCGCACAGCAAAATCACATGCCTGCCCACTGGTTTCCGAAAAATCATGTTGTAGAAGGTCGCGACACCCTCCAATTCCGCCGCCGCCATTTGCAGGGCTTCAGCCACGTCTGCAATGCCCTCGTCCGACACCCAGCCCCGGTGCGCCTGCACGATCTTGAGTGCTTCGATACACAGCGCCCGATTGTTCGGGTAGTGGTGCGACTGTGCCTCTATTTCGTGTCTTTCCTGCTCGCTCAGCATATTCGCCTCAGCGGTCCACGTCGGCCATGACAAAATCAATGCTGCCCAGAATGGCGATCAGATCGGAAATCATCAGCCCGCGGCTGATCAGGGGAATCATTTGCAGGTGCGGAAAAGAAGGTGTGCGGATGCGTACCCGGTAGGCCATGGTGCTACCATCGCTGATCAGGTAATAGCCATTGTTCCCTTTGGTCGCCTCGATGCCGACGAATGCTTCGCCCGGCGGGATGACCGGTCCCCAACTCACGCCCAGAAAGTGATTGATGAGGGTCTCGATGTCATGCAGGGTGTATTTCTTGAGCGGCGGCGTAGTCAACGGATGATCCGCCTTATAAGGCCCCGCCGGCATATGGTTGAGGCACTGCTCGATGATGCGCAGGCTCTGGCGAATCTCCTCGGCGCGAACGGCGCAGCGGTCGTAACAATCGCCGTGCTGGCCGGTGGGTATATCGAACTCGAACTGGTCGTAGCCCGAATAAGGCCGCTCCTTGCGAAAATCCCACGCAAAACCGCACGCACGCAGGCCAGGCCCGGTCACGCCCCACTCTATCGCTTCATCCACCGTATAGGTGCCTATGCCGCGGCTGCGCGCCTTGAAGATGCGATTGCCCAGCGCGATCTTGTCATACTCGTCGAGCCGGGGCGGAAGATAATCGAGGAAGTCGCGCACCAGCCGGTCCCACCCATCAGGCAGATCCTGCGCCACGCCGCCGATGCGATACCAACTCGGGTGCATGCGGCCTCCACAAATCGCCTCGACGATATCGAATACCCGCTCCCGGTCGGTGAACATGAAAAATACAGGCGATAACGCGCCCAGATCCTGGGCATAAGTCCCATAGAACACCAGATGGCTTGCGATGCGGAAAAATTCAGCCATCATCACGCGAATCACCTTTACGCGCTCGGGCACTTCGATGCCAGCCAGCTTTTCCACCGCCAGCACATAGGGAAGGTTGTTCATCACCCCGCCCAGATAGTCGACGCGGTCGGTATAAGGGATGTAGGTATGCCAGGACTGGCGCTCACCCATTTTTTCCGCGCCGCGGTGATGAAAACCTATATCGGGCACGGCGTCGACGATTTCCTCCCCATCGAGTTGCAATACGATGCGAAAGACACCGTGGACGCTAGGGTGGTTGGGTCCCAGGTTGAGAAACATGAAATCGGTGCTTTCATGTGCACGCCGCATTCCCCATTCTTCCGGATGGAAACGCAGCGTCTCCTGCTCAGCATCCCCCTTATCCTGCGGTAACCGGAAAGATTCCATTTCCGTGGCGCGAGCGGGATGGTCCTTATGTAGCGCGTGGCCTTTCCACCAGGGCGGCAACAGGATACGGCGCAGGTGTGGATGCCCCGTGAAAACGATGCCGAACATGTCCCATATCTCTCGCTCATACCAGTTCGCTGCAGGCCAGATGCCGGTGACGGTGGGCACCAGCAGATCGTCGACAGAAAGCGCGAGCTTGAGGCGGATATCGGTATTGCGCTCGAATGACAGCAGGTGATAAACCACCGTGAAATGACTGGCCGGCTGATCGTCGCGATGAACGCGGGTGCGCTCGTCGATGGCGGTAAGGTCATACAGCATGCGATAAGGACGCTGCGCCTCCAGTTTCAGGTAGCGCAAAACATCGCACACGCTGTTTCGCGCGACCCACTGTGTCGGCATGCCATCGCAGGTTTCCTGCGTGGTCCCGATTGCTGCGCCAAAGCGGCTCTTCAATTCCGCAAGAATGCCGAGAACGTTCTGTTCCAGGGCAACGCTGGATGAAGGCGCGCTCAAGGTTCAAACCTCGTCGGGACTACGCGACACTGTCTCGCGCATTCTCCGCGTTCTGTTGATATCCCGCTGCGATAGCCGGTCCGACCGCTCGACCCCTTGCGGTCCGATGACCCAGCTCAGCGGACGCCTTTCCTTGCCAATCGCATCCTGGAGCAGATTCAGGCCCTGCATGAATGCATCCGGACGCGGCGGACACCCTGGAACATAAATATCCACCGGGATGAATGCATCCACCCCCTGTACCACGCTGTAAATATCGTACATACCCCCGGAATTGGCGCAGGAGCCCATCGAGATAACCCAGCGCGGTTCCAGCATTTGCTCGTAAAGCCGCTGGATCACCGGCGCCATCTTCATGAATACGGTGCCCGAGATGACGATCAGGTCGGCCTGGCGGGGCGAGGCGCGGATCACTTCGGAACCGAATCGGGCAATGTCATACTTGCTGGTGAAGCTCGTGGCCATTTCAACGTAACAACACGAGAGACCGAAGTTGTAAGGCCAGACGGAATTTTTGCGGCCCCACGCAACGAGGTCTTGCAGCCGCGCCAGCAATACATTGCGTTGCCCGTCTTCTTCAATACCATGGTTGCTGCGCATGACTGGCTGGTGGCGTGGCGGCTCAATTGACCCAGTGGGCCCGCGGGACTCGATTGCTCCGGTTGGTCCGGTTGGCTCGGTTGTCCTGGTTGCCTTGCTCAGCGACCATTGCATCGTTCGCCCCCCCTTTGTCCATGGGAACGATGTCCGCTGGAACCCCAGCCCAGCGCGCCCAGCATCCATAAATAAGCCAGTGCCGCACCCAGAACACCGATGAAGATAACCACCTCGATATACCCAGCCCAGCCCAGTTCGCGAAAAGCAACCGCCCAGGCAAAGAGAAACACGGCTTCCACGTCGAAGATCACAAAGAACATTGCGATCAGATAAAATTTGGCGGACAGGCGCAATCGCGCAAAACCGACGGTGACAATACCGGACTCGAACGGCTCATCCGCCGCCCCACCCTGGTGGCGTTCGCCAATGACATGCGAAAGCAACAGGATTACGCCCATCAGCGCGAGGACGAGAAGAAAGTAGGCTACCAGAGGCCAAACCTCAGTCAATTGTGCCAGCGTATTCAAGGATCAGGCTCCTTGGACTTCCGTCCTTTAGTGGATCCCGGCGAGGCTCCAGAATCAGAATCTCAGTCTGATTCATCTCGCAGATGTGTTCTGTACGATAGCCAACAAACGAATCAAAGAACGTCGCTTGCTCAGTCAGCCGTTGAGAGTAATGATCGAGGAAACGTGAACACGCTTCCGGCGTGGATTTATTCAGCGATTCAGGAGAGGATCTCCCTGGAATATGCAACCGGGATCAGCCGGGAGGATCTGGCGGGGAAATTTTTTCCTCACCCGCATTGGCAACAGCAAAACCGTATTGCGAAGGAAAATATGAGAAATTCTGGAAAAAGCGGCTACATATTGCGGCTCTTTTTAATCAGGTCATAAGCGGTCTGTACTTCCTGAGTTTGTGCGGTAGCCACAGCAATCATGTCTTCCGGGACCCCCTGCCCCATCAATTTATCGGGGTGATACTGGCTTATCAGCTTCCGATAGGCACGTTTGATTTCCTGGTCGCTGCTCTCCTTCTTTACACCTAATGCTTTATAAGCCTCATCCAGCGCGTTCGCGGAAGATACCCGGCCACCCGCAAAGTGTGACTGGTTTAAAACCATCTCCAGTAGTTTTGAAAACGCAAGCTGATCATAGCCAAGGCGGAGCGCAATACCTTTTAATAAGCTCTCCTCTGCCGTATCCATCCGCCCGTCGGACAGCGCCATGACAATGAGGTAAACTAGCAGCATCTGCTTCAGGCTATGGGTGTGTCCGCAAACAGCAATAAATTCGTTCAGCTTCGGCTCGAAATCGAAATCCGGCTCCGCTCCCTGCCTGAACAGGGCAATCGCGCGCTCACGGTGTTCGGACGACATGTGCAGCTTTTGCATGAAATCTTCAACATGAGTGATTTCATCCTGGGAAATATGGCCATCCGCCTTGGCAAGCTTTCCCATCAGCATAAAAACAGCTTCGATGAAAACCGACTGCCGATGAGCATTCGTAAATGGATTGACCGCACCCGAGCCGTAAGCGATGTAACGGTCGACGATACCCCCGACGATATAGCCGATCAATGCGCCGAAAATGCCGAAGAAGTGATAACCTAATAAAACCCCGATTATTTTGAATAACATGATTCCCGCTGATTAATTTGAAAAAATTGATTTTGAATCAGTTTACCGAAGCCTTGCGCAGTTCGCAGAAATATATCCGCCATGAAACGGCAGAATTATCCCGATAATTGACGTCGATGCACTAAGCAAACAAGGAGGAAATCATGATTGAATTGCATTCGAGCCCAACGCCTAATGGCCAGAAGGTGATGATCATGCTTGAGGAGATAGGAGTCGAATGGAAGCATATCGACGTGAATATCGGCGTTGGTGAACAGTTCAAGCCCGAACACCTGAAGCTCAGCCCCAATAACAAGATTCCTGCCATCGTGGATACGGACGGACCTGGTGGTGGGCCCTACATAATGATGGAATCGGGCGCTATCCTTGTTTATCTCGCCGAGAAATCCGGAAGATTCATGCCAAAGGATGCACGCAAGTACTATGACACATTGCAGTGGCTGTTTTTCCAAGTAGCGCATATCGGCCCCATGTTCGGCCAGGCTAATCACTTCAATGGCCAGGCCAAGGATAATCAGTACGCCCGGGATCGCTACAACAATGAATCGCTGCGTCTGTACCGGGTACTGGAAAATCGCCTGAGTAAATATCAATGGCTCGCTTCGGGCGAATATACCATCGCCGATATCGCGACTTATCCGTGGTGCAAAGGGCATAAGGACCGCGGCATCGACAGTATTGCTTTCCCCAATTTCATGCGCTGGTTCGAAGCCATGGAGGCACGCCCGGCTGTGCAGCGTAATAATGAAATGGCAACCAAAATTCGCGAGCGCATGGAAAAGGCGGGAGAGAGCCGCCCCCATATCAATATTTATGATACGAAGGATAATGCCGAGCGACTCATCCAGGCTACATCGCCATGGAACGGCGGAAAGTAGGAAATACTTGCGTTATACGATGCAATGATCGTGGCGACTGCACTGCTCGCAGGATATCAGTTACATATCTGTAATCCATTCAGGAGCAAGTAAAGCGGCAGCGCAGCCAAGGCCGCGCCCGACCGCTGCGGAAAGCAGGCGGCTTGAAATGCGAAAAAGGAAGAAGTGGAAAATGGACTATCGGATTAAGCCACTTTGACTTTTTGATGCAAAGTAGTGCGATCCACCTTCAACAATTCGGCCATGCCGGAAACAGTTTCCCGTCCTTCCTTGACCATCTCCGTCGCGTGATTAATCTGCTCTTGGTTTAATTTTAGCTGGCCGACCTAAATTCCCCCGTTTTCTTGCAGGCTGCAGTCGATACCCGCGCATAGCCGATTTTCATGCTTAGTTTCCCCCATTCTTTTCGCCACAGCCTTTTGCCACACTGCGAACCTAAAAAAAACAATGTATTAGCATTATCTTTTTGGTGTAGTAAAAGGGAATCCTTTGATAGTGAAAGAAATTAATACACAGGCACCGATTCCGAGCGAATACTTGGGAAATTGCTTATGTCATTGCCGGAGCCCGAAGACGTCGTGGCGGAATGCATGGCCCGAAGTGGAGGCTCTGCATCAAGCCCCTACGGCGAACCTGAGGAGACCGCTTCCGGCTGCGCGGTCTGAGGCTGGCGATTTCTTGGAGGCATTTCCCTCCTCCTTTATGAATGATAAAGGACGTTGTCATTCATAGTGGAACACCGCATCCGGCATAATTGGGGAAAGCCTGTCCTTTCCATCATTACCATATAGACAGCCATAGCTTTGCGCTAATTTTTCAGTACGGCCTAATCCTGAAATAACTAGACCATTATTAACAGAAAGATAGAGTGCAGCTGTCACGGGATTGCTGCCAGAACAGGATGCAATAGAGACCTTCTGTTCGATCTTGCCGTGAAAGGTATGAAGCTCGGCGACCCCTATGGGCTTGCCGTGCCACTTGGCTTCGATGAGGTAGGTTTCGTTGCCGAACTGAAAGCTGCCGTCGATCTGAGGGTGTCCTTGATTTTGTGTAATCGGGGAATCGTTTAATGCTGTGGCATACGCTCATCGAACATGATGGTAAATCGATTTAGTGCCGCTTTCCAGTTCTGAATCGGCATCGTCCATTTCTTGCTGAT